>JACCTQ010000181.1 GCA_013812265.1 Actinomycetota bacterium | reverse complement strand
CGCGTCCTCGGTCGCTTACATGTGCCAGCACATGCGCGCTCCCTGCGTCCTTGCCTGACGCCGCCCAGCGCACCCCGACGACGAAGCGTCATTCTGAAACGAGTTCTTAAGCGGCCGCACACGCCGGACGGCCCGCGCCGTCCAGGAACGAGGCGAGGAGGACTGCACCGTCGCACGAGCCGAGCAGCGGGTCGATCGCATGCTCCGGGTGCGGCATCAGCCCGAAGACGTTTCCCGACTCGTTTACGACGCCTGCGACCTCGCCGACCGAGCCGTTCGGGTTGTCGCCGTGGGCGTAGCGAAGAAGGATCTGCCGCCGATCCTGCAGCTCGGCCAAGAGCTCCTCTGTCGCGAACCATGACCCTTCACCGTGCTTGACGGGAATCCGCAGGTGGTCGCCCGTTCGGCAACGATCGGTGAACGGCGTGTCCGTCCGCTCGACGACGACTTCCACGTCGCGGCAGACGAAGCGTAAGCTCGCGTTCCGCCGCAAGACGCCGGGGAGCAGCCCGGCTTCGCACAGGATCTGGAAACCGTTGCAGATGCCGAGCACCAGGCCGCCGTCGGCGGCAAACGCTCTGACTGCCTCCATCGCTGGAGAGAAGCGTGCGATCGAGCCCGGCCGCAGATAGTCGCCGTAGGAGAAACCACCCGGGAGAACCACCCCGTCAACCGCGGGCAGGCCCTCGTCCGCGTGCCATACGCTCACAGGGTCGCCGCCGAGGGCACTCAGCGCCCACGCTGCGTCGCGGTCGTCGTTCGACCCGGGGAAGACCACGACCCCTATGCGCGGCTTCGCCCGGGTCATCGCACGGTTTCGACTTCGATCTCGTAGCTCTCGATGAGGGGGTTCGCTAGCAGCTGCTCGCACATACGCTCGACCTGCGCGCGGGCCGACGCAAGCTCGGAGGCTTCGAGCTCGAGCTCGACGATGCGGCCGACGCGAGCGCCGGCAACCGGGAAACCGAGTTTGCTCAGCGAGTCTCGAACCGCCTCTCCCTGCGGATCGAGGATTCCCGGCTTTGGCCGCACGACGACCGTTGCCCTCACCGAAGCACGGTCGCCGGGGCGGCGAGGTAGTCGGCGAAGAGCACTCCGGTCAGCCGCTCGAACGCCTCGATGTAGCGGGTACGGGTTCCGTGGACGATGTCGGCAGGAAGCTCGGGCCCGGGTGCGGTCTTGTCCCAGTCGAGGCGCTCGCAGTAGTCCCGGGCAAATTGCTTGTCGTACGACGGCTGGGGTCTTCCCGGTGCGTACAGGTCTGCGGGCCAGAAGCGAGACGAGTCCGGCGTGAACGCCTCGTCTGCGAGCACGAGGTGACCTCGATCATCCAGCCCGAACTCGAACTTCGTGTCCGCGATGATGATCCCCCGCTCGGCCGCCCAGTTTGCCGCGAAGCGGTAGAGCTCGAGCGAACGCTGCTCTACCTCGGCCAGGCGTTCCCGTCCTACGAGCTCGGCGGCGCGATCGACGTCGATGTTCTCGTCATGGCCGCTCGTTGCCTTGCTGGACGGTGTGAAGATAGGTTCCGGCAGGCGCTCGGACTCGCGCAGCCCGGACGGCAGCCTGCGGCCCGACGTCTTCCCGGTGGCGTGGTAGTCCTTCCAGCCGGAGCCGGCCAGGTAGCCGCGCACTACGCACTCGAGCGGCAGCATCTCGAGACGGCGGCATTCGAGCGACCGGCCGTCCGACTCGACATCGAGGAGGTGGTTCGGGACGATCTCGCGGGTGCGCGCAAACCAGAAGGCCGAGAGCCCAGACAGCACCCGCCCCTTGTCGGGAATCTCCGTGGGTAGGACGACGTCGAACACGGAGATACGGTCACTGGCGACGAGGAGCAGGCGATCCGGCCCCGACGCGTAGAGCTCCCGCACCTTTCCGCTGGTCGTGTGGACCGGCGCTTCAGGCATGAACCGCTGCCTCCTTTCCATCGAGCACGCGGACGCGATCGAAGATTGCGTCCGCGTGACGGGTGAACGCCGCCAACTGGAAGATGTCCTCGAGCCCACCGGCTGCGAGCCGCCCCTGGACGGTCTCGTCCTCACGGGCAAGGTCACGCAATGGCCGTCTCTCTTCGAGAGAGCGCGCCGACAGCCCCTGGACAATCCGGTAGGCGTCATCGCGGGGAAGTCCCTCCTCGACGAGAGCCAGCAGGAGTCGCTGGCTGAAGAATGTCTCGTAGCTTGCGGCGAGGTTCGCGCGCATGCGGTCCTCGCGCACCCGGAGACCCTCGACGAGCCACGCGAAGCGATCGAGCATGTAGTCGAGCGCGAGAAACGCGTCGGGGATGACGACGCGCTCGGCCGACGAATGCGAGATGTCCCGCTCGTGCCAGAGGGCAACGTTCTCGAGGCCAACGAGAGCAGCCGACCGGACGACGCGGGCCAGTCCGCAGATGCGCTCGGCGACGATGGGGTTTCGCTTGTGCGGCATGGCAGAGGAGCCCTTCTGGCCGTGCTGGAACGGCTCTTCGACCTCTGCGACCTCTGTACGGGCGAGATGGCGTATCTCGACCGCGAACCGCTCGAGCGAGGAGGCCGCGAGCGCGAATGTCGTCAAGAGCTCGGCATGGCGGTCGCGCGAGACGACCTGCGTGGATGCGTGAGCGGGTTCGAGACCGAGGCGCTCGCAGGTCATGCGCTCGAGCTCAGGATCGGTGGCGGAGTAGGTGCCGACGGCGCCGGAAAGCTTGCCCACTCGCATCCGCTCCAGGGCCGCCGCAAGTCGCGAGCGCGTCCGGTCGAGCTCGAACGCCCAGCCGGCAAGCTTTAGTCCGAAGGTGGTCGGCTCTGCGTGAATGCCGTGGGTACGGCCCATCATCACTGTCTCACGATGTTCCTCCGCCCGGTCGAGGACGGCGGCGAGCGCTCGCTCGACGCCTGCTGCAACGAGCGCGCCCGCCTCCTTCACCTGCAGCGCGAGCGCCGTATCCAGCACGTCCGATGAGGTGAGGCCGTAGTGAAACCAGCGCCCGCTCGCGCCCAGCTCCATGGCGACCGCATCGACGAACGCCGCGACATCGTGGTGGGTCGCCTCCTCCAGCTGGGCCATGAGCGCGGGCGAGGGCACGGCCGCGCGCGCTCGAATGTCGGCGACGTCCCGTGCTGGGACAATGCCGAGCTCGGCCCATGCGTCCAGGGCGGCCAGCTCTACCTCCAGCCAGCGTGCCAGCTTGCTCTCGTCCGACCACACCTTTGCCATCGCCGGGCGGGAATAGCGGGCAATCATGGCGCGAGTCTAGATTCCCTGTCGGAGGGTTCCTCCGGACGCGGCGTCTCTGCCACCGAGCGGGACGAGCCGTGAGTCACTGCGAAGCCGTAGAGACGTTCAGGATCCGCGCAGCCAGCGCGGCGGCGTTCCGTGCTCCGTCGACACCCACGCAGGCGACCGGGACGCCCGGCGGCATCTGCACGATCGAGAGCAACGCGTCCAGCCCGTCGAGCAGGGACTTGCTCGAGCGAAGCGGCACGCCGATGACCGGAAGATCCGTATGCGCGGCGACGACGCCGGGCAGCGCGGCCGCGAGCCCCGCCCCCGCGATGACCACCCGGAGCCCCCGCCCCCGCGCGCCGCGCGCATACTCCGCCACCGCGTCCGGGTCGCGGTGAGCCGAGCGAACCTCGAGCTCGTACGGGATCGCTAGTCGCTCCAGCTCGGCGACCGCGTCGGCCATACGCTCGCGATCCGAAGCCGAGCCGATGAGGATGCCGACCAAGGGGGCCTCAGAGCTCATTGCAGGACAACGGCCCGACGGTACGGCGCTTCGTCGCGCAATGAGTTCCTAGACACGCACCGGCTCCGCGCGTGCGGCGCTTGCGGCCGCGATGTCCGTTCGGAAACGCATCCCGGAGAAGGCGATCTTCTCGACCGCCGCGTAAGCGTGTGAACGCGCTTCCGCAACCGTGCCGGCCGTCGCTGTGACGTTGAGCACTCGCCCGCCATTCGTCACGAGACGGCCATTCTGCAGCGCTGTTCCGGCGTGGAAGACGCGCGCACCCGTCTTCTCGGCTTCCTCGACTCCGCTGATCGTGGTGCCGCTGTCCGCGGCCAGAGGGTAGCGGCCGCCCGCGAGCACCACGGTCACGGCAGCGCCAGGCTCGGTGTCCAGTCGCGCATCGCCCAGGTCTCCGGCGGCAGCTGCGGCCAGGGGAGGCAGGACATCGCCAACGAGGCGCGGCAGGAGCGACTGGGTCTCCGGGTCGCCGAAGCGGCAGTTGAACTCGAGCACGTGCGGGCCGGTGGGGGTGAGCATCAAGCCGGCATAGAGCAGCCCGACGAACGGCGTTCCCCGGCGGGCGAGTTCGTCCAGGACCGGCTGGTGAACCATTCCGACGAGCTCCTCGAGCTCGTAAGGTGAAATGACCGCCGGCGCGCAGGAGCCCATTCCGCCGGTGTTGGGACCCCGGTCACCATCCGCCAGCCGCTTGAAGTCCTGGGCAGGCTCGAAGGGCACGGCGCGCCGGCCGTCGCAGAGCGCAAATAACGAGACCTCCTCCCCTTCCAGCAGCTCCTCGATGACGAGCGCACCCCGGAACCCCGCGGCCGCCCGGACGGCAGCGTCCAGTTCGTCGGACGTGCGGCACACGAAGACGCCCTTGCCAGCCGCGAGCCCGTCGGCCTTGACCACGCACGGCGCTCGCGCGACGGCCATCGTCCCCGCCGTCGGCACGCCGGCGGCTCGCATCACCTCCTTGGCGAACGTCTTGGAGCCCTCGATCCGGGCTGCCGCTCTGCTTGGCCCGAAGACCGGGATGCCCGCCTTGCGCAGGGCGTCCGCAACGCCGAGAACGAGCGGGGTCTCGGGTCCGATCACGACCAGGTCGATCGTCAGTGCGCGCGCGAGGCCGAGCAGGGTCTCCGGATCTTCTGCACGCACCGGATGGCACACGCCCAGGGCTGCGATGGCGGGGTTCCCCGGTGCCGCATGCAGCTCGTCGAGCGACGGGCTCTGGGCCAGCTTCCAGGCGAGCGCATGCTCGCGACCGCCCGAGCCAACGAGGAGCACCCGCATCGAGGGCGAGTCTAATCCTGGGCGAGGATGTTTGGAAGCCGCCCGGTCTGCGTATGCTCTCCGCATGTTGGAGCCAGGCCTGGACCGGCACGAATGGGAGAGTGAGATGCAGGCGCTCGAGCCGCAGATCGAGGATGCGCCCTCGGAGGCGCTCTCCGAGCTCGCCGATCTCGTCGAGCGGATGTTGACCGAGCGCGGATACGATGTCTCCGACCCAGTCGCGAGGCAGGGCGACGAGCGCGAAGTGGTGGTGGAATATCTCGCTGCGCGGGAGATCTCGGACCTCGTCGAGAGCGGCCGCGAAGGGGTGGGGCCGGGCGACGTGGCCTCAGCCGTCAACGGTTTTCGCGCGGTCTACGACTTCCTGCTCGCGGGGCGCCGCTCGCCTTGACGATTGACCTTCGGTCAATCCTCTAGGGGATTGACCGAAGGCCAATCGCCAAGTACTCGCTCGCGCTCCCGGCCCGTTCCGATGAGCGAGATGGGGACGTTGACTTCCGCCGCGACGTAGTCCACGTACCGTCGCGCTGCGGCCGGCAGCTCGCTCAGATCGTCCACCTCGTCCAGGGTCGTCTTCCAGCCGGGCAGGGTCTCGTAGATCGGCTCGGCGTGGTGGAAATCGCTCTGGTGGGCCGGGAAGTGCTCGGTTTCCGAGCCGTCGCGCAAGCGGTAGCGCGTACAGACGAGCAGCTCGTCGAGCCCGGATAGCACGTCGAGCTTCGTCAGGGCGAGTGAAGACAAGCCGTTCAGCCGGGCGGCGTAGCGGAGCGCGACCAGATCCAGCCACCCGCAGCGGCGTTCACGCCCCGTTACGGTTCCGAACTCCCCTCCTAGCTCGCGCACCCGAACCTGGGCCGGTCCCTCCATCTCCGTGGGGAACGGCCCCTCTCCGACGCGCGTGACGTACGCCTTCGTTACTCCGAGGACGGCGTCGATGCGAGTGGGGCCAATCCCGATGCCGGTGGCGGCGGCGGCGGCGATCGGGTTCGACGACGTTACGAACGGGTACGTCCCGTGATCGAGATCGAGGAGGGTTCCTTGCGCCCCTTCGAGCAGCACCGACCGATCCGCCCGCAGAGCCTGGTCGACGAGCAGTGAGGTGTCGGAGACATACGGTCGAAGGCGCTGCGCGTGCTCTTCGCATCGCCCTGCAACCACCTCGAGGTCCATGCTCTGCGCCCCGTACACGCGCTCGAGCCACACGTTCTTCTCGGTTAGCGCCGTGTCGACCTTCTGGCGAAGGATCTTGGGGTCGAGGAGATCCTGCGCGCGGATGCCGAGGCGCGCTGCCTTGTCCGCGTAGGCAGGCCCGATGCCGCGCCGAGTCGTCCCTATCTGAAGCTTGCCCAGCTTGCGCTCGGTCGCCCCGTCGATCACGACGTGCCACGGCATGATGAGGTGCGCGTTCCCGGACACGTGGATGTCGTCCGTCGAGATGCCACGCCCGTTGAGGTCGTCCAGCTCTGCAAGGAAGACCTCGGGGTCGACCACGCAGCCGGCGCCGAGTACGCACGTCTTTCCGGCCAGGATTCCCGACGGGACGTGGCGCAGCTTGAACGTCTCGCCCCCGACCATGATCGTATGGCCCGCGTTTGGGCCTCCCTGGTAGCGGCAGACGATGTCGGAACGCTGTGCGAGCAGGTCGACAATCTTTCCCTTGCCCTCATCGCCCCACTGGGCGCCGACCACGACTGTCGCGGGCACCCGGCGACCTAGGGCGAGGCGACCGCCGACCGGGCAGCGACGAGCGCGGTCCCCGTTCGGCGAACGCACAGCCGATGCCCGCGGCGGCAGCGCGTGAAGCCGACGTCGGCTTCGATGCGAAGTGACCCTTCCACCTTGGCGGCGCGGTAGCTCAGCGCATCCTCCGGGTGCTCCGGATCGGCGAGACAGGCCTCGCACATTGCGGCGAACGTCGTCGCCTCCGACGACAACCACACGATCTGGCGCTCCGCCCCGATCACGCGGCCGCCAGGTCGGCGAACTTCGCGTAGCGGCTCAGGAACGACAATTTCTCGGTCGCTGTCGGCCCGTTTCGATGCTTTGACAGGATGACCTCGGCCAGCCCCTGCTGGTCGGACTCGTCGTTGTAGTACTCGTCCCTGTAGATGAACATCACGAGGTCTGCGTCTTGCTCGAGCGATCCAGACTCCCGCAGATCGGACAGGATCGGCCGCTTGTCGTGCCGTTGCTCGACCGCCCGTGATAGCTGTGACATTGCGAGGATCGGTATGTCGAGGTCCCGCGCCAGCACCTTCAGCGAGCGTGAGATCTGCGAGACCTCCTGAACCCGGTTCTCGGCGGACGATCCCGACGTCATCAGCTGGAGGTAATCGACGATGATCAGACCGAGGCTCGGTTCCTTCGACTTCAGTCGCCGCGCCTTCGACCGGATCTCCATCATCGTGACCGAGCCCGCGTCGTCGACGAAGATCGGCGCTTTCGCCAGCTTGTCGCAGGCCGCCGTCAAGCGCGGCCAATCGTCCTGGGCAAGCTTGCCGTTGCGCAGCCGCTGAGACTCGACTTTCGCCTCACTGCACATCAGCCGCTGCGTCACCTCCGCCTTCGACATCTCGAGCGTGAAGAGAGCGACGGGTGTGTCGTGCCTGACCGCCAGGTTGGCGGCCATGCACAGCCCGAGCGCGGACTTCCCCATGCTCGGCCGGGCGGCCACGATGATGAGGTTCCCTGGTTGGAAGCCCGACGTAAGCCGGTCGAGATCCCGGAATCCGGAAGGAACTCCGGTGACATCTTTACCCGCCTCGTAGAGCTCGGTGATGCGCTCGAAGCTCTCCTTGAGCAGCGTCTCGATGTGCGTGAACTCGCTCGTCACGCGGCTCTGGGAAAGCTCGAACACGACCCGTTCGGCTTGGTCGACGAGGTCAGGCGTCTCTCCTGGCCGTTCCCACCCGAGCTGGGCGATCTGCATGCCCGCCCGGATCAGCCCTCGGAGAGTCGCCATCTCGCGCACGATGCGCGCGTAGTGAGCCGCGTTCGCTGTTGCCGGAACGAGTGCAGCGAGCTCGTGGACACGAACCCGGCCACCGACGTCCTCGAGCTCCCCGCGTTCCTCCAGCTCATCGACGAGCGTGATGGCGTCGACGGGCTCCCCTTTGGCATAGAGCGCGAGCGCCGCCTTGAAGATCTTGCCGTGGCTCTCGCGGTAGAAGTCACCCGCGTCAAGGGTCTCGCTGACCGCTCCGATGGCGCCCGGCGACAGCATCATCGCCCCCAGCACCGACTCCTCCGCGTCGAGATTCTGCGGAGGAACCAGAGCTGCCGGAGGGAGTTGAGCGACTTGCGCCATGGGCGTTACGTAACCATCCCGGGACGTCGCGCGAAAGGGTGTTGAGCCGCTTCGACGCGCGCCGCGTGACCGTCCAAAAAGGCCGTCTCTGCAGGCATTACGAAGCCTACGTTCGCAAAACCGTCGGACGGAGCTGTGGGAAACCCTTGCCGCGCCCTTCGCTGCGAGCGAGAACTTTCTCGCGAAATCCACAGCCCGTGGACGAGTTGTGGATAAAACGTCGTGCCGGCGGGTGTCGCTGAACGATGCCCGGAGCGCGCCGCCGGCGAAGTGCGTTCGGAAAGGCCCGGCTACACCGCGCTGTCTGGCTGCGCGGGCGCCTCGGGCGCCGGGTCCGCGTCTGCGGCGATCTGCTCGTCCGGCTCGGCCTGTTGCCCTTCTCCGTCCAGGAGTGCCTCTTCTTCGGGCGGCAGCTCGCCGCCCTCGGGCACGACGAGCGTCTTCACGTCGACCCGAACGTCCGCGAATACTTCGATCGGCACCGCGTAGCGACCGACACGCTTGATCGGGTCGCCAAGCTCGATCTTTCGCCGGTCGACTCGGACCTTGCGGGTGCGCCAGAGCTCGTCGGCGATGTCTGTCGGCGTTACGGAGCCGAACAACAGGCCTGCCGGCCCGGCTTTTGCCTCGAAGCGAAGAACGGTCTTTCCGAGCAGTTCTGCGATCTGCTGTCCCTGCTCCAGCGTGCGCGCCTCGTGGCGCGCACGCTGCTCGTCGCGGCGCTGCAGCTCTGCGACCTTCCCCGGCGTCGCGCGCTCGGCGAGGCGGCGCGGCAGCAGAAAGTTCCGGGCGTAGCCGGGCGCAACGTTGACGATGTCGCCGCGCAGACCGACCTTCTCCACGTCGTTGAGGAGGATGACTTCCATTCCCCTAGGCTGCGACGTACGGCAACAGGGCCATCTCGCGTGCCCGCTTCACGGCCACTGCGACCTGGCGCTGGTGGCGGCGGCAGGCTCCCGTTATCCGCCGGGAGCGAATCTTGCCCTTCTCCGAGATGTACCGGCGCAGCTGGTTGTAGTTCTTGTAGTCGACGTCTTGGATCTTCTCCTTGCAGAAGTAACAGCTCCGGCGCCGGATCGGACCGGAAGGAGCCCCCTGGCGTTTTCGTCCCTGTTGCCGCTCGGTTTTTGCTGCCATTGATCCCCCTCGATCGCTAGAACGGAATGTCGTCGTCTGCCGCGCCGCCGAAGTCAGCGTTGCTCGCGGTTGCTCCGGCGGGGACGTACTGCGGCTGGCTGTCCCCGTCGCCCCGGCTCCCGAGGAACTGCACCGTGTCGGCAATGATCTCCACCGCCTGGCGCTTGGATCCGTCGGGTGTCTCCCACTCGCGCCAGTCGAGCCGGCCGTCGACGCCCACGGGACGACCCTTGGAGAGAAACTGCGAGCAGCTCTCGCCCTGATTGCCCCACACGGTCACGTCGAAGTAGTTCGGCTTGTCGCCCCACTCGCCGGTGGCGCCGTCCTTCTGACGCGTGTTGACGGCGATGCGGAGCTTGCACACAGCCGTACCGCTCGGGGTGTGGCGAAGCTCCGGATCGCGGGTCAGATTGCCCACAAGGACGACGCGATTGATGTTGGCCATCTCTCCTCCTTTGTGCGAACTTTCGTTCGCAGCCTACTCGGGCGGTGGGACGGATTCCACGGTGACCGGGGAGGACTTGCCCCCCCGGGTCGACTGCCGGCGAACCGGCATGTGCCGCATGACGCCGTCGGTGATTCGCAGGATGCGGGAGACCTCGGCGAGCGCCTCTGGCTCCGCCTCGAAGCCGAGTAGATGGTAGGCGCCCTCGCCCTTGTGGTCGATCTCGTACGCGAGCTTACGGCGACCCCAGGTCTCGTTTGACTCCCAGGTACCACCGCCTCGCTCGATCAGCTCGCGGGTGCGACCGATGATCTCGCTCTGGCGCTCCTCGGGGAGCTCCGGGTCCAGCATCAACAGGACTTCATAGGCAATCACGCTCCCGAGCACCTCCTTCCTTCGGTCTGGACGGCCTCACCGGCAGGCACCGCTCGGGAACGGACGGTGCGAGGCGAGGCAGGAAGCGGCGCCAGTGTAGCATCGGCTTCGTGCGGAGACGACTCATTCTGGCCCTCGGGGCCTTGGGCGTCGCGGGGGGAGTCGCCTACCGGAAACTGCGCGCGACGAGCGCAGGACGCCACGGGTTGAGCGCCGGCGGCAGCAGGGATTCGGCTGCGGGCGCTGATCCCCGGGCGGAAGAGCTTCGCCGCCGGCTGGCGGAATCTCGAGCGCTTGTCGAGGAGCGAGAGCAGTTCGAGGCCGGCGAGATCGCGGTCGACGCCGCCGAGCCGAGCTCGCCGGGGCTCGACGAGCGACGCCGCGAGGTGCACGAGGCAGGTCGATCGGCGGCCGAGGAGATGCGCGGGAGCACGCAGGACTGAGCATGGGGGAGTAAGCATGGGGGAAACCATGTTTCCCCCATGCTCCCCCTTCTTCTTGGCGCGCCGAGACCAGCCGCTGTTGGGCTCCCGCCGGCAGCCGGCTCCGCCCGCGGATGATCGCTCTCCCAGGCGGGGAAGCATCCCCCGCGGGCCGTCTGTGCCTCTGGCGCGCGCTCGCCACCTTTGACGCAAGGAGGACGGGCGAGTACCGTTTGTGACAGTGGTTTCTGCTTGAGGTTTGGCTTCCTTCTCGGTGTTCTCGCGGTCGCGCTGCTCGCGGCTCCTTCCGCCACGCCCGTCGGCCAGCCGCTCCACCCGGCTTCGTCCGCGAAGAAGAAGTGCAAGTACGTCACGAAGACGGTGAAGGGAAAGAAGAAGCGCGTGCGGGTGTGCTGGAACGTACCGGCTCCGAAGCCCAAGCCGAAACCGAAGCCTCCGCCTCCGCCCGCTCCGCCGCCTCCGCCCGCTCCGCCCCCACCCCCGCCCGCGCCGCCGTCTCCCAGGGTGGACGAGTTCCTCGGGTGGTCGACGAGCTCCGAGGAGCCACCCGCGATCGTGGCCCGCAGTGGAGGCACGATCTCCACGTGTGGGGCGGCGTTGCCCCGCCTTGCTCTGTCGTTTCGGTACGGCGGCTTCAGCGGGCAGTCGATCGAGACGCTGTGGACCCGTGACGGCATTCCGATCTTTACGAGCAAGCGGTCGTCGCCCGCGGGCTCAGCGGGCGTCCAGACGGTCGTCTTCGCTCCACCTGCCGGCGTGCGAGACAACGGTCGCTACGAGGTCGACGTTCGCATGGGCGAAAGGTCGATCGGCCGGGCTACCGTGGCGGTGCGGTGCTCGCCCGCGTTGGAGTTTCTCGGCTGGTCGATGTCCATGGCCGGGACTCCTCCCCCGATCGCCGCGCCGGTGGGGGGAACCATCTCCGAGTGCGGCACCGATCGCTCCGTGCTGGCGCTGGTGGTGCGCTACGGGTTCCTGGCGGAAGACGCGACGATCAACTACGTGATCACGCGCGACGGCGTTACCGTGCTGGAAGACGCCCAGCCCGCGACATCCAGCGGCCTCCTGCTCCTGGGCGTCCAGGCTGTCGCCGGAAGCGCCATCCCCAACGGCACGTACGCGATCGACGTGCGACTCGCGGGTCCGTCGTTCGGGCGCCCGATCGTCACGGTCAACTGCTGAGCCGCTGACGGCCGAAAAGGGGCGCACTGAGCGCGTCGTTCGTCTCGGCTCGATGCTTCGTGTGAACGCAGACGGGGAAGATGCCCCGCTGTGAGTACGAGCGAGCGCAGTAATGCGGTCTCCGATGGCCTCATCCACCTCCGGGACGAGCTGGCCGGACTCGAGCTCGGGCTCGATCTGTCCGGCGCCGAGGAGGCTCGCCGGGCGCGGAACGAGCTCGTCGCGCAGATCGACGACTACTTGCTGCCGCGTCTGCGGCAGATGGACGCGCCTCTCCTGATGGTCGTCGGCGGCTCGACGGGCGCGGGCAAGTCGACACTCGTGAACAGTCTCGTCGGCTCGGAGGTGAGCCCCGCGGGCGTGCTGCGTCCAACGACTCGAGCACCGGTGCTCGTGTGCAATCCCGAGGACATGGCGTGGTTCCAGGACGACCGTATCTTGCCGGGCCTTCCCCGAACCACCGGGGGCGCCGCGGCTCCGGGCGGCATCCAGCTGGTCGCGATCGACGCGCTGCCGGCGGGGCTGGCCCTGCTCGACTCTCCGGACATCGACTCGGTCGTGGAAGAGAATCGAGCGCTGGCGAGCCAGCTGCTCGCCGCGGCGGATTCCTGGCTGTTCGTCACCACCGCCGCGCGCTATGCAGACGCAGTCCCGTGGGAGCTGCTGCATGCGGCCCGGGACCGAGGAACGGCCATCTCGCTCGTCCTGAACCGGGTGCCGCCAGAGGCAGCGGAGGAGGTCTCGTCGCACCTACGCGAGATGCTCGCTGCGCGCGGGCTCGCCGGCACCGAGCTGCTCGTAGTCCCCGAGGCGACGCTTGCGGACGGGTTCGTGCCCCCGGCCGCGCTCGCCGGCGTGCGCGCATGGCTCGATGGTCTCGCAGCCGACGCGCACGCACGTGCAGCGCTCGTCCGTCGCACGCTCACCGGCGCGCTCGACAGCCTGTCACCCCGTGTGCAGGCGGTGGAGCGCACCATACGTGACCAGCTCGCCACGATCGGCGAGCTTCGTGCAGCGGTCGAAACGTCGTATGCCGCCGGACTCGCCGAGGTGGACGAGACGGTGCGAAGCGGGTCGCTCCTGCGTGGAGAGGTGCTTTCCCGTTGGCATGAGGTAGTCGGCACGGGCGATGTCATGCGCGCCCTGGAGTCCCGCATCGGGTGGCTTCGCGATCGCCTCCGGGCGCTGATCACCGGCACTCCAGCTGCGGACGCCGAGCTGGAGGCCGCGGTCGAGACGCGGATCGACTCGGTGGTGCACGCGGCGGCTGACCGGGCGGCCGAGCTGGCCGCCAACCGCTGGCGCCAGGAGCCGTCGGGGCGAAGGCTCCTCGAGCGCTCTGCTCGACTCGATGCTGCGTCTCCACGGCTGCTCGCGGCGATCGGCGGAGAGGTTCGCGCCTGGCAGGGGTTCGTCTTCGAGCTGGTTCGCGAGGAAGGCGCGGACAAGCGCACGACGGCACGGCTCGCCTCACTCGGAGTCAACGGCGCCGGTCTGACGGTCATGCTGGCGGTCTTCGTGCAGACGGGCGGCCTCACCGGGGCCGAGATCGCAGTTGCGGGGGGAACGTCCGCGCTCAGCCAGAAGGTACTCGAAGCGATCTTCGGCGACCAGGCAGTCCGCGCTCTTGCAGACCGCGCGCGCGGTGATCTACTGGCGCGCGTGGAGCGGTTGCTGGATGCCGAAGCGGAGCGGTTCACCGATCTCCTGGCACCGGTATCTCCCTCGAAGGAGAGCCCCGACCGGCTGCGGGCGGCGCTGCAAACGCTCGCGCGGGCGAGGTGAGCGGCGAGCTCGACCGTCGGCTGACCGCGCTCGCGGAGGCCGCGGAGCTCGCGGATGGCCGGCTCGACCCTGAAGTGGTCGAGCAGGCGCGGTCCGTCGTGCGACGGGCAGGGCAGCGGCTCGGACTCGGTTTGGAGGCGACCGTGGTAGCACTGGCCGGCCCGACCGGTGCCGGAAAGTCGTCACTCTTCAACGCGCTCGCCGGGAGCGAGCTCACACCGGCCGGCGTACGGCGGCCCACCACGTCGTCCGCCTCAGCGGCGGTCTGGGGCGACGGCTCCAGCGCACTGCTCGACTGGTTGGAGGTGCCGCGCCGGCACGCAATCGGAGATCGCGGGAACCTCAACGGGTTGGTGCTGCTGGACCTACCGGACTTCGACTCGGTCGAGCGATCGCACCGGCTCGAAGTGGAGCGCATCATCGAGCTGGTGGACGTCGTAGCGTGGGTCGTCGACCCACAGAAGTACGCCGACGCGGCCCTGCACGATCGCTATCTCCGGCCACTTGCCGCTTATGAGGAGACGATGCTCCTCGTCCTGAACCAGGCGGACACGCTCGATCCGCGGGCGCTGGCGGCTTGCGAGGGCGACCTGAAACGGCTCCTTCGGGAGGACGGGCTCGACGGTGTTCCGCTTATCACCGTCTCAGCCCGCGAGGGAGGTGGCCTCGCCGAGTTGCTCCGCCTGCTCCAGCATCGCGTGGCAGCACGCGGCGCGGCCGTCGCGCGGCTCGCTGCGGATCTGACGACGGTCGCGACAGAGCTGGGATCCGGGTGCGGGAGCGCTGCCGCCGGAGTACGGGGCACGGATCGGGACCGGTTGCTCGCGGCTCTGTCCGAGGCGGCGAGTGTCCCGTCGGTCGTTCGGGCCGTGGGGCTCGCGCATCGCCGGCGCGGCATCCTCGAGACAGGCTGGCCGCCTCTCCGTTGGGTCCGGAGGTTGCGACCGGATCCGTTGCGGCGACTGCGGCTCTCCGACCGGCCTCAGCCCGAGACGCGAACATCGTTGTCCGGACCGACGCCCGTTCAGCGCTCGCAGATCGCGGCGGCTACGCGGACGCTCGCCGCTGGCGCCTCGGCCGGTCTGCCGGACCCGTGGCCGTCGCTTGCCCGGTCGGCCGCGACGGCGGAGGAAGGGGAGATAGCCGATCGCCTGGATCGCGCCGTCGGAGGAGCCGATCTGCACATGGCGCGACCACGTTGGTGGACCGTCGCGGGCCTGTTCCAGAGACTTGTCGCCGGCGTGGCAACGCTCGGAGCCCTGTGGCTACTGGCACTCGCCGTACTGGGGTTCGTGCAGCTCGGAGATGTCGTGCCGACCCCCGACTTCCGCGGCTTCGCATTACCGACCCTGCTTCTGGTGGGCGGTCTCTCGGCGGGGCTCTTGTTCTCTTTCCTCACGCGCATGGTCAACGGAGCGGGCGCGCGTCGACGCTCGCGGGCCGCCGCGCGCTCGCTGCGCGAACGTATCCAGGAGGTCGCTGAGCAATTGATCCTGGAGCCGGTCGGGCTCGAGTTGAGTGTCTACGAGCGGCTCTGCGCCGAGATCGAGGAGGCTGCCGGCCAAGCTCGGGGCCGCCGGATTGCCGGGATCCGCGTGCCGGGCAGATAGAAGATTGCCTGGCTGAGGATCTCCGTTAGCTTGGCGAACATGGCTGTCAGGGTCGTGTCGTACGCCGTTCCGGCCTGGGGAGTGGGGGAGCTCTGGTACGAACGCGGAACGCTGGTCAACCACGAGTTGCCGCGCGCCGGCCGCCCACCGCGCGGGGTCGGGAGCAGTCCGCTGGTCGATCGCATTCGCGCCTATTTCGCTGGCCATCCCGTCGCGTACGAGGGCGTCGCGATCGATCTCTCGTGGACGACTCCATTCCAGCAGAGCGTCGCCGATGTGCTCCGCGACGTGCCGTACGGCGAAACGGTCACGTACGGGGAGCTGGCCGTGCTCGCCGGGCATCCGAATGCCCACAGAGCGGCCGGCACCTTCTGTGCGGGAAACCGCTTCCCACTCATTCTCCCCTGTCACCGCGTCGTCTCGGCGACCGGCGTCGGCTCTTACGGCTCGCTCGGCGCACCCTACAAGAGGCGCCTGCTCGCCCTCGAGGGCGTCGAGCGCTAGTCGCCGGGAATGATGTAAAACGCGATCGCGACGTACTGGCAGGCGACCGCAACGATGGTCAGCGCGTGGAAGAGCTCGTGGTAGCCGAACACCGCTGGCACCGGATCGGGGCGTCCCAGGGCGTAGACCACGGCGCCGGCGGTGTAGGCCAAACCCCCCACGACCAGCAAGATCACCCCAGCGGGGTTCAGACCTGCGATCAATTGCGGCAGCGCCACGACGGCGACCCAGCCGAGCGCGATCGCGATCGCCGCCGCGAGCCATTTGGGTGCGTCCATCCAGGCAAACTTGAGCACGATGGCCGTGGCGGCGCCGACCCAGGCGATGGTGAGCACAACGGGACGCCAGTGCCCACTGAGCGCGAGCAGTGAGACAGGGGTGTAGGTACCCGCGATCAGAAGGTAGACGCCTGCGTGATCCACTCGCCGCATCCAGAGCCGCGCGCGCGGCGACCAGGTCACCCGGTGGTAGAGCGCGCTGGCGCCGAAGCAAGCAACGACCGAGCCGGAGAACACGGCGGCGGCCAGTTGCCGCCGCGTGCCGTCGGCACCCAGGATCAGCACCGGGGCGACGGCGAGAGAGATCAGGAACGCCGCCTGATGCAGGACGCCTCGGAGCCTCGGTTTGCCAAGCGCTTCCGCGACCGCACCCGACACCACCTCAACGATAGCGCCCTTCGCTGCCGGTCCGACAGCTCGCTACGGCAACTAGCTGCGCGAGCCGACGCGGAAGTGTCAGCGCCGGGCGAGCCGGCGACTGCGATACCTTAGACCGGTGCGCGCGCAGATCAAGGAAAAGCGGGAGATCGCGAAGGGAACGCTCCTGGTCATCTTCGACCTGCTCGGCCGGGAGGTCGACTTCAAGGCAGGCCAGTACTTCTGGGTGACGCTCCTGAACCCGCCGCACGATGACGACAAGGGGCCGCGCCGGCACATCTCTGTCGTCACCTCGCCGAACGAGCGCGGTGTGCTCGGCCTCTGCACGCGCTTGCGCGACAGCGCCTTCAAGCGCTCACTCGCCGAGCTGCCGATCGGGACCGAAGTCGAGGTCGA
>JACCTQ010000366.1 GCA_013812265.1 Actinomycetota bacterium | reverse complement strand
GGGTACGCGAACGTCAGCCAGTACGCCGGCGGTAAGCGCGACTGGGTGGAAGCCGGCCTGCCTCTCGAGGGCGGCGGGATCCCGAGAAGCTGAGGACCAGACACCGCTACTATGGCCGCCGCGATGTGGACTTACTTCATCCCCCTCTACATCCTCGGCGGACTGCTCCTGATCGTCGCGCTGTTCGCCGTCCTGGGCCGCATCCAGGGCGGGCGCTACCTGCGGCCGATCATTGCCGGCCTCTCAAGGGCACCGCTGATCGGGCGCTTCATGCAGCGGCTCACGAAGGCCGCGCTCGAGCGCGCGAACCCGGAGCTCGCTAGCGCGGTAAGCAAGCTGGAACGGCTCGGTGCAACGCGCGATCCGCAACGCGCCCAGTCCGCCTTGAGCCAGCTGTCCGCGGCCGAGCGGCGCGCATATCTGGAGGCAGCGAAGGAGCAGGGGGCAATGCCCGAGCCCACGAACCGGGCCGAGCGGCGCCGCATGGAACGCGCCCGCAGGCGTTAGATGATTGATTCGAGTTCGAGTGCTGTTGCCAATCGGCGGCGCTGGAATTTGGATCGATCGTCTAGGCGGGCTTGACGTAGCGGAACACGAGCGTCGGCCCGAGCCGTCCTGACGCGAGCTTCCAGGTGACCCGGTACCGACCTGTGCCGCGGTTCGGATAGTTCCGCTCCCACCGAACCGTGGACCCGAAGAGCTTGCCCTTCTTCGCGATCGGAAAGCTCCGGCAGAGCTCGGCCCCGCGGGGCGGCCTCACACATAGCCGGTAGCGGCCGAAGTAGCGCGCGAAGGTGTCGATCTGGAACGAATACCGTCCTTTCTGCTCGAAGATGCCGAAGCAGAGATCGCCGCTCTTGCTGCAGTAGCTCGAGACGCGGCGAGATTCGCCGGCATCCGCCCGGTCGAGCGGGCCGACGAAGAGAATGGCCAGAGCCGAGGCGAGCAGAGCGATCCGAATGGCGGACATACCGTCACCGTAACGCGAAAACGGCCCGGGGTACAAGTCGCCCGGGCGGGTGCTGGCTCAGTTGCCGGCCGAGACGCGATGGTGCATCCAGACGTTCGGCTCCCAGTAGCGGCCCTGGTCGGCCTCCTGGTCGATCGCGACGGGCGCGAGCCCGTGCGGAAAGACGTAGTCGCCGCTCTCCGGGAACGCCATCTCGGTCCAGCTCTCCCACTCAGAGACACTCCCCGTGATCCGCAGCGACCTGGGGTCGGGTAGGAGGATCTCGGCGCCGAGGCGGTGGTGCACGCGGATCCAAGGATCGAACGGGAGCCCGTCATCCCGCGTCCAGTAGGCATAGCTCTCGATTGGCGTGAGTGGATAGCGCTCCTTCCAGTTCGGGCGCACCGGGGCGATCAGGCTCGCGAAGCCGTGCGCCTCGGCTATCTCGCCCATGCGCGCGATGAGGATTCGACTCAGGCCCCTCCCCTGGTGAGACGGCCGGATCTCGATGGCGATCGCGGACAGCGCGTTCGGTGGCTCACCGCGCTCGTGGAGATCGACGCCCTGCTCCATGACGCCGTCGATGCCGGACGGGAGCCCGTCGATCGTTCCGTCCCACCGGCAGGGAATCGTGTGCCCCTCCGCCAGGAGCTCATCAGCCTCTTGGTCGTACACGACGAACTGGAAGTCCGGGAAGCGACCTCGCAACGAGCTCCAGTGCAGGTTCAGGACGTCACCGTGCCGGTTGTACTCCGGCCAGATCTCGTCGCCGATGTCCTCCGCCCGATCGGCAAGGTCGGGACGCTCGCGGGATGTCGGCGTGATCACCTGCACGGCAGCGATTATGTAGCCCCATGAGCCTCGTCACGCTGAACGGCATATGGAAGACCTTCGGCAGCCGGTCGATCCTCGAGGGGCTCGACTTCGAGATCGGCGAGCGCGCCCGCATCGGCGTCGTGGGCCCGAACGGCTCGGGCAAGTCGACTTTGCTCCGCATCGTGGCCGGCCGGGAGGAGGCCGACGGCGGAGAGGTCGTGCGCCGGCGGGGCGTGACCATCTCGTACCTGGAGCAGCATCCGCTCGGGGACGGGCGCACGCCTCTGGAGCGCATTCGCGCAGGGCGCCCGGATCTGCACGAGCTCGAGGAGGAGCTAGCCGTGTGCGCCGAGCGTCTCGGCACGCCGGAGATCGTTTCCGATCTCGATCGGATGACCCGCGTGCTGCGCCAGCAGGAGCAGCTGCTCGAGCGATACCACGCGGCCGGCGGGCCTGGGTTCGACGGCCGCGCGCACAGCTACCTCGACGACCTCGGCCTCGGAGGCCCGGATGCCGAGCTGCCGACAAGTGCGCTGAGCGGTGGGCAGCGCAAGCTGGTCGAGCTCGCCGCCTGTCTGGCGCAGGCGCCAGACGTCCTACTCCTGGACGAGCCGGAGGCGCATCTCGACTCGGCGGGCCGCGGGCTCGTGGAGAAGCTGGTCTCCACGTTCGACGGCGCGATCGCGATCGTTTCCCACGACCGGTATCTCCTCGACGAGACGGTCAGCCAGATCGCCGAGCTCGGTCGCGGCCGTATCAGGATGTGGCCCGGCAACTACTCCGCGTACACGCTCGCGCGCGAGCTCGAGGCCCAGCGCCAGCAGGTGCTGTACACGACGCAGCAGAAGGAGATCGCCAGGCTGGAGGAGGCGGTCCGGCGTTTCAAGGACTGGGCGCACCGGGTGGTCGACGAGCGCCACATCAAACAGGCGCGGAACAAGCAGCGGCAGATCGACCGCATGGAGAAGATCGAGCGGCCGGTGCTCGAGCGGCGAAAGATCGCCCTGCGGTTGCATCCGCACCAGCGCGGCGGGCAGCGCGTGTTCGAGCTTCGCAGCGCAGGCGTCTCGTTCGGCGACGATCCCGTGCTGGTCGACGTCGACCTGACCGTCCTGCACGGCGAGCGGGTCGGGATCGTGGGCGAGAACGGCGCCGGGAAAAGCGTCCTTTTGAAGCTGCTCGTCGGCGAGCTCCGACCGACCGAAGGCGAGGTCTGGCTCGGACCGTCGATCAGGATCGGCTACCTCGCGCAGGATCAGGAGACGCTGGCTCCAGGAGCCACGCCACTCGAGACCGTGCGCGGGGCGCGGCCCTTCACGGAGGGCGAGGCCGTCTCGGTGCTGATGAAGTTTCTCTTCAGCTACGAGCAGGTGCGGCGCCCCAACCGGCTGCTGAGCGGGGGCGAGCGGACGCGCCTCCAGCTTCTGCTCCTGATGCTGAGCGGGGCGAATCTGCTCGTACTCGACGAACCCACGAACCACCTCGACATCGACTCGATCGAGGTGCTCGAGTCACAGCTGGAGACGTTCGAGGGGACGGCCGTCTTCACCTCGCACGACCGTTACTTCCTCGACCGCATCGCCGACCGGATCATCGAGGTGGGTGACGGCGAGGTGCGCTCGCACGAGGGCGGCTACAGCGACTGGTTCGAGAGCCGCGCGCGCGTACCGGCGTAGGGGCCAGTCCCCCAGACATAGCTCCCCACGACGTGCCCTCGGCGGATCGTGTCCCCGGGGTCAGGCCCCAGACATGGCTGCGGCGGCCCGTCGAAGAGCCGCCGCAGCGCGTGGACGAACGAGCGCTCTAGACCTCGGACGAGATATCCGAGCCTCGAGAGCCTCCTCGCTTCTTGTCCGGACAGTTCTCGTCGCCAGAACCGCGACCCAGTCCGTCTGCAACGCCGAAGAACGATGAGGGGCCACCTGTCTGAGCCGGCGTGTTCGATCCGGGCGAGTCACTCGAGCCGCGAGCGGCCGAGATGGTCACCCAGAGGGCAGCGGCGGCGAAGATCGCCGCGAAGACGGCGATGGGTAGCCGCCAGCTGGCCGTGGTTGCCTGCTCCATCCGTAGCCTCCTTTCCTCGCTTCGACGCACGCAGTCAATCACGGACGCGGTAAAGGTGGGTTAAGGGCCTGTCCAGAAAGTCGACCAGGGTGCCTGACGGGCGCCAAACTCCGCCATGCAGCGTCCTCGGTAGCGCCAATATGCCCGCATATTGGCGCTCCCTGCGTCCTCGCCTGGCGCAGTTTCTCGCGCGTCATCCACCGCGGCCACTTTCTGGACAGGCCCTTAAGGGCGAAGTCGCGAGGTTGTCCTGGGCGGGGATGCGGTCTAGTCTCGCCCCGTGCTGATCTGCACGAGTTGTGGGCACGAAAACAGTGAGGGCGCCAGGTTCTGCCAGCAGTGCGGCTTCTCATTCGCCGCTTTGCCCTCGCAAGCGAAGGAGCAGCGCAAGACCGTAACCGTCCTCTTCTGCGACCTCGCGGGCTCGACCGCCCTCGGCGAGTCGGTCGATCCCGAGCGGCTACGCACGCTGCTGGCGCGCTACTTCGACCAGATGAAGGCGATCGTGGAGCGCCACGGCGGCAGCGTCGAGAAGTTCATCGGCGACGCCGTGATGGCCGTCTTCGGCGTGCCGCTGGTGCACGAGGACGACGCGCTGCGCGCGCTGCGCTCGGCGCTCGAGATGCGGGACGCTCTGCCAGAGCTCGGCCTCGAGGGGCGAATCGGCGTCATGACAGGCGAGGTGGTGGCGGGGACGGAGGAGCGCCTGGCGACGGGCGATGCGGTCAATGTGGCAGCCCGCCTCGAGCAGGCGGCCGAGGCGGGCGAGGTGCTGATGGGGCAGCCGACACTCGCGCTCGTTCGCGATGCCGCCGAGGTGGAGCCAGTGGAGCCGCTCCAGCTCAAGGGCAAGGCCGAGCCGGTGCGCGCCTACCGGTTGCTGCGTCTGCTCGATGCGCCCGAGCGGCGACACGATGCGTTGTTCGTGGGACGCGCGCGCGAGCTCGCGCTGGTACAGGAGGCCTGGCAGCGCGCGCTGGACGAGCAGCGCTGCGAGCTGCTCACGGTCGTGGGCGATGCCGGCGTGGGCAAGTCTCGCCTGGCCGCCGAGGCTCTGGCCTCGATCGAGGCGACGGTTGTGCGCGGCCGCTGCCTGCCCTACGGGGAGGGCATCACCTACTGGCCGGTGGTGGAGGTCTTGAAGCAGCTGGACCTGCTGCCTTCGGACGAGGCCGCCGCGGCCGCAATCCGCTCGCTGCTGGGCGAGAGCGAGGCGGCGACATCGGCAGAGGAGATCGCCTGGGCCTTCCGCAAGACGCTGGAGCAGGCTGCGGCAGAGCGGCCGCTCGTCGTCGTCTTCGACGACATCCAGTGGGGCGAGCAGACGTTCTGCGACCTGATCGAGCATGTCGCTCTCCTCTCCTTGGGCCAATCGATCCTGCTCCTCTGCCTGGCCCGGCCCGAGCTCGGCGAGCGCCGCCCTGACTGGCCGCTGACGCTTCGGCTCGAGCCCCTGGGTGAGGAGGAGGTGGAGGAGCTGATCGCGGAGAGCATTCCCGGCGGGCTGCGCGAGCGAATCGCGCGCGCGGCGGGCGGCAACCCGCTCTTCATCGAGGAGATGCTGGCCATGGCCGGAGAGGCAGAGGGCGAGGTCGTCGTCCCGCCCACGTTGCGGGCGCTGCTGGCGGCG
>JACCTQ010000335.1 GCA_013812265.1 Actinomycetota bacterium | reverse complement strand
CGGCCACTTTCTGGACAGGCCCCTAACGCAACGCGGTACACGGATCGACCGCGGCACCTCTGACCCGCACCTCGAAGTGGAGGTGCGGGCCGGTGGAGTGACCGGTCGAGCCCACGAGGCCGACCGTCCCCCCGGCTGAGACCCGATCACCTAATCGTGCATCGACCCGCGACAGGTGCGCGTAGAGGGTGCGCACACCGTCTCCGTGTGCGATCGCAACGAGCAAGCCGTGGCCGCCGGCTCGCCAGCCCGCGTAGACGACGCGGCCCTCGCGCGCCGCTGCAACCGCGGCACCGGTCTCGGCGGCCAGATCGATGCCGGCGTGAAAGCTGCCGCCGCGCGGACCGAACGTGCTCGTCACGACGAGCGGCACGGGTCCGGCCAGCGAGACGGGCGACGTCGGGGGCGGCGTGCGCAGCGCCCGTAGCGTCGCCGGCCCGCCGCGCCCGTCGGGCGTGAGCCCGGCCCAGGCTTGATACCGGCGCAGGGAAGCGTCGGTGCGCGGTCCAAAGTTGCCGTCGAACGGACCGCAGGGGAAGCCGTGCCACGCGAGCAGGAACTGAAGTGCCGCGACGTCGAAGCCGCGCGCGCCGAAACCGAGGACCCGCTTTCCAAGGGCGGGGCGGCCGTAGCGACCGAGCGCCCGCCGCGTTCGAGGCCCCGGGACGCCGTCCTCTGCCAGGCCGGCTCTCCGCTGCAGCGCGCGAACCGCGGCGCGGGTGCCGGCGCCAACCACGCCATCGATCGTGCCGCGATACAGGCCCTTCTTCCGAAGCGCGGTCTGCAGGGCCGCCACGTGCGCGTTTCCGGCAGCATCGAGCGGAGCCGCGAGAAGGAGCGACACGAGCAGGAAGGCGAGAATCGATAGGACGCGGCGCGCCATGGTGCCCGCCCATGTTCGCCGCCTCGCGCGCGAAGTCCTACGTGAGCGCCCCCTCGAGCCGTAGGAGCGCTTCCTTCCGCTCGATGCCACCGCCGTAGCCGACGAGCTTGCCGGTGGAGCCGATCACGCGGTGGCACGGCAGAACGATGGGAACGGGGTTGCGATTCATAACCGTGCCGACGGCGCGAGCCGCCTTCGGCCGCTCGGCCTGGCGTGCGAGTGCGCCGTAGGTGGTGACGGTTCCATAAGGCACGCGGGCGAGCTCCGTGAGCACGCGGCGTCCAAAGCCTTGCAACGGGGTCAGATCGACTGGAAGGTCGAACTCGGAGCGCTCACCCCGGAAATACTCCTCCAGCTGCTGCTTCACGGGGTCCAGGTGCCCGGGCGCCCGCAGCACCTTCGCACCGAATGCGCGCGCGAGCCCCTCCAGGTCGGGGTTTGGCTCGGGGTCGAACTCGATGCGGCAGAGGCCTCGCCGAGAGCCTGCGATGAGCAGGGACCCAACCGGCGTGTCGATGAGGTCATAGGCCACGTCGAGAAGATCCTGGGAGGCAGCGGCCACGCGAAAGCGCCGATGTACCTCCGGAGAGATGGTCATTCGGCCCTCCTCCTTCGTAGTCGTCGAACTCCGGACGATGCAGCCTGGCGTGCCGCCTCCTCGCTCGATCCGAGAGCGGAGCCGATCTCTCCGTACGGAAGGTCGTAGCCATAGCGGAGAACGACTGCGGCGCGCTCTGTGTGCGGCAACTCTTGCGCCAGATACTCGAGCTCCGCGTAGGCCGGGCGCGCATCCTCGACGGGCGTCTCCTCCAGCTGACCCTCGTTCCTTTGCCGGCGGTGGCTGTCGACAGCGACGCGCGCCGCGATCGTGTAGACCCAGGCGCGCAGGGCTTGCCCGTGCTCGAGGCTTGCGTAGGCCCGGAGAGCACGGAGGAACGTCTCCTGGAAGGCGTCGTCCGCCTGGTCACGGCCTAGCCGCCGTGCCAGAAACGCGTGCACCTCTTCGCAGTGCGCGTCGTAGAAGCGCTCGAAGGGAGGAATCTGCACGTCGACCATCATCCTCTGTAACGCGCCGGACCGCGAAGGTGTGAGACTTCCGCGCGTGCGAGTCGTGGTGGTCGGGCACGTCGAGTGGGTGGAGTTCGTGCGAGTCGCGCGCGCGCCCGAGCCCGGCGCCATCGTGCAGGCGAGCGAGTGCTGGGCGGAACCGGCCGGTGGCGGCGCGGTGGCGGCGGTCCAGCTGGCGGAGCTCGCCGGCAGCGCGACCCTCTACACGGCTCTCGGCGACGACTCGCTCGGACATCGCGCGCACCGGGAGCTCCAGGCGCTTGGCCTCCGCGTCGAAGCGGTGTTTCGTCCCGAGCCGCAGCGGCGCGCAGTCGTCTTCGTCGACGATGAAGGAGAGCGCACCATTACGCTGCTCAGCCCCAAGCTCCGTCCACGGCGCTCCGATCCGCTGCCGTGGGACGAGCTCGCGGAGGCGGACGCGGCGTACTTCACAGGTGGCGACCCTGACGCGCTGCGAGCGGCCCGCGAGGCGCGTGTTGTCGTCGCGACGGCCCGCGAGCTGCCCACGCTCATCGAGGCGGAGGTCAGGCTGGACGCTCTCGTCCGCAGTGCGAGCGACCAGGCCGAGTCCTACCGGGGCGAGCTCGAGCCTCCGCCGTCGCTCGTGGTCTCGACGGCCGGCTCGGCCGGGGGAACGTTTGCGCCGGCGGGCGAGCCGGCGCGCCGTTTCAGAGCCGTCTCGCTGACCCATCCTGTGGTTGACGCGTACGGGGCGGGCGATCGCTTCGCGGCGGGGCTGACATTCGCCCTGGCGGCGGGACGAGAGGTCGAAGCTGCGCTCGAGCTCGCTGCCGCCTGCGGAGCTGGCGGACTTTACCACCGGGGTGCCTACGGGCCTGCCTCGGAATGAGCGCCGTGCCGCTGCGACCCCAAGGCGCCTGTAGCTCAGAGCCACAAACCGGCCGCCCCTCGTGTATCCCAGCGCCCAATTTGGCAGCTGCGGGGGAGCGCTAGTGGCTCAGAGCCACTAACTCGAATCCGGGCTCGCGCTTCGCCCCGTTGCGCAGAAATGCTTGCGCAGTGGGGGATAGTGGTTTAAAGTGGGGGAAAGTGGAAGAGAACCACGATGCCCCGATGCTCCTTGGCCAATACGACCACACGATCGACGACAAGAACCGTCTCACCCTTCCCGCCAGGTTTCGTCAGTCCTTCGCGGGGGGTGCTGTCGTCACGCGCGGCATGGATGGGTGCCTCGTCGTCTATCCACGCGAGCAGTGGACTCGGCTGGCCGACGCGGTCCGGTCCCACGACTCCTTCAAGACGGACTCCCGGCGGATGCAACGATTCTTCTTCGCGGCCGCCGCTGAGGACTCGCCTGACAAGCAAGGCCGGATAGTGGTGCCTTCCGCTCTGCTCGAGACGGCCGGGATCGACCGCGAGGTCGTCGTGGCCGGCGTTCTCGATCACCTCGAGATCTGGGATCGGGGCGCGTGGCGCCAAGAGATGCAACTCGTGGAAGGGAGTGCCGAGGATGTTGCCCAACGTCTTGCAACCACCCGCGACTGATCACATCCCCGTCCTTGCGGACGAGGTCCGCGATCTGCTTGCGGTTCAGCCGGGCGACACGATCGTCGATGCGACGTTCGGAGCCGGCGGTCATTCCGCGCGTCTGATCGAGGCTCTGGAGGGGAACGGCCGGCTGATCGCGATCGACCGCGATCCAAGCGTTCGCCCCTACTTCGAGCAGCTGGAGCGACAGGCGGGCATCCAGGCGCGTCTCCTCCGTGGCGACTTCGCGGTCGTACTCGCGCAGCTCGCAGGCAATGCGGTCCAGGCCGACGCCATCCTGCTCGATATCGGGGTCTCGAGCATGCAGCTCGACCGCGTAGAGCGCGGGTTCTCCTACGCAGCCGACGCACCGCTCGATATGCGGATGGATCCGTCCGCTGACGTCTCGGCGCGCGAGCTCGTCAACGAGCGAAGCGAGCAGGAGCTCGCCACCATCTTCCGGCGCTTCGGGGAGGAGCGCTACGCGCGCCAGATCGCCCGCGCGATCGTTCGGCGCCGAGGCGAGCGGCCTGTCGAGCGGACGGGTGAGCTCGTCGAGACGATCAAGCTTGCGATTCCCACCCCGGCGCGCTTCGGTGATGGCCATCCGGCCAGGCGGGTCTTCCAGGCGCTTCGCATCGCGGTCAACGACGAGCTCGCCTCGCTCGAGGCCGCGCTACCGGAGGCCGTTCGGATGCTGCGGCCCGGTGGGCGCATCGCCGTGATCAGCTTCCATTCGCTCGAGGACCGCATCGTCAAGCGCTTCTTCAGGGATCAGGAGCGCGACTGCGTGTGTCCGCCCGACTTCCCGGTGTGCGTCTGCGGCCGCGAGCCGGTCCTCCGGCTGCTCGGGCGCAGGGCGGTGCGACCGAGCGCCGGCGAGACAGCCTCCAATCCCCGAGCGGCTTCGGCGCGGCTGCGCGCCGCGGTCAAGGCGTAAGCGCTCGCGATGGCGAGCTGGCCGAGCACAGCCGAGGTCGCTGTCCCACGCCGAGCGCGAGCGCCTGTCGCTTCGCGCGTTCGCCCGAGTGCTCGCACGGCGGGCGGCGTCGTCTGGATCGTCGTCGTGGCGGCCGTGCTCGCCGGGGTCGTGGCGCTGAACGTTGCCGTCCTCCGCCTGAACGTCGAGCTCGACCGGCTCGGGAGCGAGCGAAGCGAGCTGCGGGCGCGCAACGCGTTGCTCGAGTCCCGCCTGTCCAGTACGGCCGCACGCAACGAGATGCTGGCGCGGACGCAACTCGGTCTCGTGCCGGCCGAGCCGCAGTACGTCGACCTTCGACCCCGGCGGAAATGAGCCCGCGGACCGCAAACCGCCGCATTCGCCTGCTCCTGCTCTTCCTCGTGGCCGTCTTCTCGGCCACGCTGGTCCGGGCCGTCTGGCTCCAGGGCGTGAAGGCACAGTCACTCTCCCGCATGGCGCTCGACCAGCATCGCGAGCAGGTCACCATCCCGGCGCGACGCGGAACCATCTACGACCGAACCGGTCTGCAGCTCGCCATCGGCGAGCAGGCGACGACCGTCTATGCAGACCCGAAGCAGGTGCGCGACCCCGAGGCGGTCGCGCGGGCGGCAGCGCGCGTCTTCCGCCTCGATGCGGCCAAGCTGGAGCGCGCGCTCGGTGACCGTTCCAGGCGGTTCGTCTACGTTCGCCGCAAGGCCGACCCGGTGCGCGCAGCGGATCTGAAGCGGCAGAAGCTTCCCGGCCTCGGCTTCTACTCCGAGGAGCGGCGCATCTACCCGCTCGGAACGGTCGCCGCCCACGTGCTCGGATTCGCCGGTGTGGACAACGAGGGCGTGGCCGGGCTCGAGCGCTCGCTCGAGCCGGTGCTGAAAGGCAGGCCGGGGCGCGAGACCATCGTGAAGGACCCGTTCGGGCGCCCGATCGACTTCATCAGCTCCGTGGAGGAGCGCAAGGGAGACGACGTCATCCTGACTCTCGATCACACGCTGCAGGCCAATGCTGAGACCGTTCTGCGCGAGACGGTCTGGCGTTGGCGGGCGAAGGCCGCGACGGCGATCGTGCTGGATCCGAGGACGGGCGGCGTTCTGGCCATGGCCGTGGCGCCGGGACTCGACGCCAACCGATACGACCGAGCGTCGCTGGACCGCCAGCGCATGCGAGCGGTGACGGACACGTACGAGCCCGGCTCCACGTTCAAGCTCGTGACGGTCGCGGGCGCGCTCTCGGAGCGGATCGTGACGCCGAAGACAGCCTTCACGCTGCCGTACTCGATCCAGGTGGCCGACCGGCGGATCCACGACTCCCACGCGCGTGCCACGGAGCAGATGTCGGTCGCACGGATCTTCTCCCGTTCTTCGAACGTGGGGACGGTGACGCTTGCGCAGAAGCTCGGCCAGACCCGGCTCGCGCGCTGGATCTCGCGCTTCGGCTTCGGCCGGCGAACCGGCATCGACTATCCCGGCGAGGAGGTAGGCATCGTGCTGCCACCCGAGCGATGGTCGGGCTCGACCATCGGCACGGTTCCGATCGGCCAAGGGATCGCGGTCACGCCCATCCAGATGGCCTCCGCCTACGCGGCGATCGCCAATCGCGGCGTGTTCGTGCGCCCGCACGTCGTCGACCACGTCGCCGGCGCCAGGCGTCCGCGCGTCGAGCGGCGGAGGATCGTCTCACGGACCGTGGCCGCGCAGCTCGTCGCGCTGCTCCAGAACGTCGTTGCCGAAGGAACGGGCGAGCTGGCCGCCGTGCCCGGCTACAAGGTGGCGGGGAAGACAGGCACGGCCCAGAAGCCTGATCGCTTCGGCGGGTACGCCCGGCGCTACGTCGCCTCCTTCGTCGGCTTCGTACCCGCGAGCTCCCCTCGGCTCGTGGTGCTGGTGATGGTGGACGAGCCGCAAGGGGCGATCTGGGGCGGCGTCGTGGCCGCTCCCGCCTTCCAGCAGATCGCCAGATTCGGCCTCCACTATCTCGAGATACCCCCCGACGCCCCGACCGGCTGACGAACTAACCTCTCCGACGATGGACAGCGATTCGCCGGGCGAGACGAAGCTCGAGCGTTTGCTTCCGGGGCTGGCGCCGGCCGATGTCGTGGGAGACGCCCAGGTAGTCGTCCGCGACCTCGCGTACGACGCCCGCACCGTCTCGGCGGGCGCGCTCTTCTTCTGCGTTCCGGGCGCGCGCGCGGACGGGCATGACTATGCCCCGGACGCGGTGGCTCGAGGCGCCGTGGGACTCGTCGTCGAGCGAGCGCTCGACCTGCCGGTCGTCCAGGTCGTCGTGGAGGACGCCCGGAGGGCGATGGGGCTGGCCGCGAACGTCTTCTTCGGCCTTCCCACGCACGAGCTCCAGGTCGCCGGTGTGACCGGTACGAACGGGAAGACGACGACGGCGTTCCTGATTCACTCGGTTCTCGACGTGGCGGGACGGCGACCGGGTCTGCTCGGGACGGTCGAAAGCCGGGTTGGAGGCGTGCGGCGACCTGTGGTGAGGACGACCCCCGAGGCCATCGATCTGCAACGGCTGTTCCGGGAGATGCTCGACGCGGGCGACCAGAGCTGCGCCATCGAGGCGTCTTCGCATGCGTCCGAGCTGCACCGGCTCGAAGGAGTCCGCTTCGCCGCGCTGGTCTTCACCAATCTCACCCAGGACCATCTGGATTTCCACGGGACGATCGAGCGCTACTACGAGGCGAAGCGCCGTCTTTTCGTCGAGGGCGAGCGGCCGCCGGCAGCGGTCAACATCGGTGATCCTCACGGGCGGCTGCTGGCGGCCGAGCTGCGGCGGCTGCGCCACGGCAGGCTGCTCACGTACGGCTTCTCGGGCGACGCCGACCTGGTTCCCCAGGATCTCCAGATCACCGCCTCGGGCGCTCGGTTTCGGGCCGGAGGGCTCGACCTCCTGACGTCCCTGCGCGGGCGCTTCAACGTGGAGAACGTGCTCGCCGCAGTGGCCGCTGGACGGCTGCTCGGAGTGAACGACGACGCGATAGCAGCCGGGGTCGCCGCCCTGGAAGGCGTTCCCGGCCGTTTCGAGGCGATCGACGAAGGACAATCGTTCGCGGTGGTCGTCGACTACGCTCACACACCGGACTCGCTCCAGAACGTGCTGCGGGCGGCGCGTGACCTTGCCGAGAGCAGGGTGGTCTGCGTCTTCGGTTGCGGGGGCGACCGCGACCGGGGCAAGCGGTCGCTGATGGGTCGACTTGCGCGCGACCTGGCGGACATCGCGATCGTCACCTCCGACAATCCCCGGAGCGAGGATCCGCTGGCGATCATCGACGAGATCCTGACAGGGGCAGATGGGGACCTGGACGTCGAGCCCGATCGCGGCACGGCCATCACCCGCGCCCTCGAGCTGGCTGACAAAGGGGATGTCGTGGTGATAGCCGGCAAGGGCCACGAGCAAGGCCAGGAGCTCGGCGATAGAAAGCTCTTCTGGGACGACCGTCATGCGGCGCGCCACGTTCTGCGGCGACTCGGGGCGGCGCGGTGATTCCGCTCCCGCTCGACGAGGTCTCGCGACTCTGCGCCGGCCGCCTCCACCGGACGGCCTGGGCCGACGAGATCACCGGGGTGCAGATCGACTCCCGGCGGATCGCCGAGGGGGATCTGTTCGTCGCAATCGGCGCGGGATCGGATTTCGTTCCCCACGCGCTCGCCCGCGGCGCGGCGGCGGCCCTCGTACCCGAGCAGCCTTTCGCCTCCATGGCTGCCCTCGGCCGCGCCGTCCGAGAACGGAGCGCGGCGAAGGTCGTCGGCATCACGGGCTCGACGGGCAAGACCTCGACGAAGGACATCCTCGCGGCGCTGTGCCGGCCGCACACACGCATGATCGCGGCAGAGGCGAGCTACAACGCGGAGCTCGGCGTCCCATTGACGCTTTGCCGCCTGGAGCCCGGGACCGAGCTGTGCATCCTGGAGCTCGCCATGCGCGGCTTCGGCCAGATCGCCGAGCTGTGTGCGATTGCCCGGCCCGAGGTGGGCGTAATCACCGCTATCGGCCCCGTCCACCTGGAGTTCGTCGGGTCGATCCAGGGTGTCGCACGTGCCAAGGCGGAGCTCGTCGACGCGTTGCCCCCGGGCGGGACGATCGTTGTCCCGTCGGACGCCGAAGAGCTCGACCGTTTCCTGGAGCGAAGTGACATCGACGTGGTCCGCGTGGGCCCAGGGGGCGACGTTTCTGCCGGGCAAGTGGATCTGTTCGACGATCACGCTCAGGTAGAGGTCGAGAGGGCCGGAGAGTACTTTTCTCTCCGGCTGGCGGTGAACTCGTACCACCAGGTCAGCAATGCGCTCTTCGCCCTCGCCGCTTACTGTGCGGTGGGCCTCCCGCTCGTCGACGTGGGTCGGGGCGCAGGAGAGATCGCCCTGGCGCGCTGGCGCGGCGAGGAGCTCCCACTCCCCGGCGGAGGGACGCTCATCAATGATGCGTACAACGCGAACCCCGCTTCCATGCGCGCCGCGCTCGAGCACCTCGTTCAGCGCGCAGGAACCAGCCGGCGCGTGGCAGTGCTCGGAGACATGGCGGAGCTCGGGGACGCCGCTCCGAGGTACCACCGTGAAATCGGCGAGATCGCGGCGGAGCTCGGGATCGACGTGATCGTCGCGGTCGGAGGCCTCGCGCGGGGGTACGTCGAGGAAGGACGCCCGATCCCGTTCGCCGTCCAGGTCGCCTCCGCCTCCGAGGCCGTCGGGGCGCTCGAGCGGTTGCTGGAGCCGGGAGACTGGGTGCTCGTCAAGGCCTCGAGGGCAGTGGCTCTCGAGGCCGTGGCCGACGCGCTGACGGGCGTACGCGCCCATGCGCCTGCCGCGGCCACTTTGCGGGCCGGCCACTCGAATTCGGAATCGACCATCTAATGGAGCGGGTGCTCATCGCGGGCATCATCTCCATGGTCATCTCGATCATCGCCGGCCCGAAGTTCATCCAGTTCCTGCGACGAAACGAGTTCGGCCAGCACATCCGCGAGGAAGGGCCGCAGCATCACGTCGTGAAGCAGGGCACCCCTACCATGGGCGGGCTCCTGATCGTGCTGTCCATGTCGGTGGCGTTCCTCGCGCTCAGCCGCTACACGACCGAGGGCCTCGTCGTCTTCTCCGTGACGCTCGGCTGCGCGGGCATCGGCTTCATCGACGACTTCATCAAGCTGCGCCACCGCCGGTCGCTCGGCCTGGCGGGGCGCTGGAAGCTGCTTTTCCTGGCGGGTATCGCGCTCTTCGCCGGAATCCTCATCGAGCGGAAGGAGCTTGCGAGCTCGGTCTACGTCCCCGGCCTCGACTGGCGTTTCGACCTGTCCTGGGCCTGGTACGTGCTCGTGTTTCTCATCATCGCCGGCGCCGCCAACGGCGTGAACCTGACCGACGGGATCGACGGGCTCGCCGCCGGCACCGGGATGATCGCGCTGATGACTTTCACGGCGATCAACGTCTTCACGTTCGTCCGCTCGCGGCAGCCCGGGGGCGGCGGCGAAGCGGACATAGCGGCCCTCGACGTGTCCATCCTCGGGGCCGCTCTGATCGGAGCCACGATCGGCTTCCTCTGGTACAACGCGTTTCCGGCCGAGGTGTTCATGGGCGACACGGGCTCCATGGCGATCGGCGGTGCGCTCGCGGCGTTCTCCGTGATCACGAACGCCGAGCTGCTGCTGATTCTCGTCGGCGGCATCTTCGTGATCGAGGCGCTGTCGGTGATGATGCAGGTCTTCAGCTTCAAGTACTGGGGGCGACGAATCTTCCTGATGACGCCCATCCACCATCACTTCGAGATGAAGGCCTGGTCGGAGACGAAGATCATGGTGCGCTTCTGGATCCTCGGGGCCATCCTGGGCGCGGCCGCGTTCGCGTTGTACTTCCGCTACTTCTTCGACTTCCGGCCCGACCTGGGGCCGTGAGCGTGCTGCCGGCGAGGGCCCTCGTGGTCGGCCTCGCACGATCGGGCCAGGCCGCGGCGCTTGCGCTCGCCCGGCGGGGAATCGCTGTCGTGGGCGCCGACCGCGCCGCTGATATCGCCACGGGGAGGCTTGCCGCCTCGGGTGTCGAAGTGCTGCTCGGGAGGGAGGAGGAGTCGCTGTTGGACGATGTGGAGGTCGTCGTCAAGAGCCCCGGCGTGCCGGATGATTCGCCCCTGGTCGCGGCGGCCCGGCGGCGTTCGGTTCCCGTATGGAGCGAGGTCGAGCTCGGGTTTCGACTTCTGCCGCAGCCCATCGTCGGCGTGACCGGCACGAACGGCAAGACGACGACGAGCGAGCTGCTGGGCGAGATCTTCCGCTGTGCCGGCCGGGAGGTGGCGGTGGCCGGGAACGTGGGTCGGCCCCTGTGCGGCATCGACGGCCGGCTTCACGAGGACGCGTGGATCGTGTGCGAGCTGTCGAGCTTCCAGCTCGAGGACATCGACACCTTTCGTCCGCGAGTTGCGGTGCTGCTCAACTTCGCGGCCGACCATCTCGACCGGCATCCGTCGGTCGAGGCGTACTTCCAGGCGAAGCTCCGCATCTTCGAGAATCAGACCGCGGACGACTGGGCCGTCATCCCGCGGGGATCGGCGTGGGACCTGCCCGGCGGCGCCGCGCAAGTGCCGTTCGATGGTGACGACGAGCTGCCCGCCGAACCTCGCATCCGCGGGCGCCACAATCGCGAGAACGCCGCAGCCGCGACGGCTGCTGCGCGAGCGGCAGGGGTCGACGAGGGAGCAATCGCAGCCGGTCTGCGGAGTTTTGGCGGCGTCCCGCACCGGCTGGAGCTGATCGCCAGGATCGAGGGCGTCGAGTACGTGAACGACTCGAAGGCCACGAACGTGGCTGCGGCGCGGCCCGCCCTGATCGCGTACGGGCGCGAGCCGCTGCACCTGATTCTCGGTGGCTCGCTGAAGGGAGAGAGCTTCGAGGGCCTGCGGTACGCCATCGGCCCGAACGTCAAGCGCGTGTACCTGATCGGCGAGGCGGCTGGCTCGATCGCTGCGGCTCTGGCTCCGGCGGGCGTCCCCATGGAACACGCCGGTGGGTTGGACGCCGCCCTCGCGGCGGCCGCCAGGGCCGCCGAGCCGGGCGATGTCGTCCTGCTGTCACCAGCCTGCGCGAGCTACGACCAGTTCAATGATTTCGAGGAGCGCGGGGAGATGTTCCGCCGACTGGTCGAGGAGCTGCGCCGATGAAGAAGGGCCAGCTCGAAGCGCACCTGCTGCTCTTCGTCACGCTCGGGCTCGTCGCATTCGGACTGGTGATGGTCTACAGCGCGACGTCAGCGCCGGCGGCGCTCGGAAACGGGGATCCGAGCTCCTTCCTGAAGCGGCAGGGAACGTACGCCGTGCTCGGCTTGGCCCTGCTCATCCTCCTTTCGAGGGCCGGTTTCCCGATGCTTCGCCGGATTGCTCCGGCGCTCGTGGCGGTCAGCGGCCTGCTGTGCCTGGCCGTACTCGTCGTCGGCGACCCCGTCAACGGCGCCCGCCGGTGGATCGCCGTCGGCCCGGCCGTCTTTCAGCCCTCCGAGCTCGCGAAGCTGAGCCTCGCGGTCTGGGCTGCCGCTTACCTGTCACGCGTCAGACCTCCGCAGACACTCGGACAACTCGTCCGGCCGCTCGGCCTGCTGGTCGGCACCTTCTGCGTCCTCCTACTGCTCGAGCCGGACCTCGGCACGGCCATCACGCTGGTGCTCATGGTCGCCGGCATCCTGCTCGTTGCCGGGACGCCGCTGCGGCTGCTTGCGGGCGCCGGGGCGATCGTAGTGACGCTCGGGGTCGCGGCCATCTGGCTCGAGCCCTACCGGCGCGCGCGGGTCCTCAGCTTCCTCGACCCCTGGAGCGACGCCGAAGGGGCCGGCTACCAGACGGTGCAGGCCATGCAGGCCCTCGGCTCGGGTGGCCTGTTCGGCGTCGGCCTCGGCGAGGGGGTCACGAAGATCAACTACCTGCCCGAGGCTCACACGGACATGATCCTCGCGGTCATCGGCGAGGAGCTGGGACTCGTCGGTGTGGCGGTGCTCATCGCGGCCTACACGGTTTTCGCCTACACGGCTCTTCGCATCGCGTTGCGGTGCCGGGATCCGTTCGGCAAGCGCCTTGCCGCAGGTCTCGCGACCCTCGTGTGCGGGCAAGCGGCCGTCAACCTCGCCGCCGTTCTCGGCGTGGCGCCGCTCACGGGCATACCGCTGCCGTTCGTCTCGTACGGCGGCTCCAACCTCGTCGTCGCCCTCGCCTCCGTCGGCATCCTCCTTAACATCGCTGTGAACCGTGGCCAGCAAAGGACAGCTCGCGTGCCTGATCGCAGCCGGAGGGACCGGCGGGCATCTGATGCCGGCGCTCGCGGTCGCGGAAGCCCTGAGCGAGCGGGGCGTGAGCGTGAGCTTCGCCGGGTCGCCCGATCGAATCGAAGCGCGGCTCGTTCCTGAGGCTGGATTCGCGTTCGATCCGTTCAGGGTCTCCGGGCTGCCGAGGCGCCCGGGCGTCGGTCTCGCGCGTGCGCTCGTAACGGCCGCCCGCGCGCCGAGAGCCTGTGCTCGTATCCTCCGCAAGCGAAAGCCGGACGTCGTCTTCGGGGGCGGCGGGTACGTAGCGGGTCCGATGGTCTACGCGTCGGCACACGTCCGCATCCCCGCCGCCGTCATGGAGGCCGACGCTCATCTCGGACTTGCGAACCGCTTGGCGGCTCCGTTTGCCAGGCGAATATTCCTCTCTTTTCCGATCGCAGGGCGGGAGGGGCCGAAATACCGCGTCACAGGACGACCCATTCCCCGATCGTCGAGGCCGCGGCCGCGGGCCGAGTCGCGGCGCCTCTTCGACCTCCCGTCGGAGGGCCCGGTGGTGCTGGTCTTCGGCGGCAGCCAGGGAGCACGGATCCTCAACGAGCTCGCGGTGAACGCCTGGGGTGATCATGGGCCCGCGGTGCTGCACCTGTGCGGCGAGCGCGACTACGAGGCGCTTCGTAACCGGGTTCCCCGTTCCGACTACCGCCTGCTCGCATTCACGTCCGATTTCGGTGCAGCGCTCGGTGCGTCCGATCTTGCCCTCGCGCGCTCGGGTGGCTCGGTGTGGGAGCTTGCAGCCGCTGGGCTCCCCGCGGTGCTCGTCCCGGGGCTCTTTGCCACCGGGAACCACCAGACGAAGAACGCCCGTTACTTCGAGTCGCGCGGCGGCGCGGTCGTGATCGCGGAAGACGAGGTGGCAGCGGCCCCCGGCCGGGTGCAATCGCTCCTGGAGGAAGATGGCCGCTTGCGGGCCATGAGCGAAGCCATGCGGCGCCTTGCCAAGCCCGATGCCGCGGACGAGATCGCCGAAGAGCTGATCGGGCTCTGTGAAGCCGGCTAGACCTCTTAGCGGCCGGACCATCTGGTTCGCCGGCATCGGCGGCGCGGGCCTCTCCTCCTACGCGATCCTGGCCCGGGCGTGGGGAGCAGATGTCTCCGGTTGGGACCGCTTCGAGACCCCCTATCTCAGGCACGTCCGTGCGGCCGGGATCCGGGTCGAGATCTCGCAGGATCCGGCCGGGCAACCGGACGGCGCCGAAATCGTGGTCTCGACGGCCTTCCGAGCCGCCGTCGCCGGCAAGACGCGCGCCGAGTTTCTGGCAGAGCTCGTCGCCCTGCAGGCCTCCGTGGTGGTTGCCGGCACTCACGGCAAGACGACGACCGCCGCCATGATCGCGTTCTGTCTCGACCGGCTGGGGCAGGACCCGTCGTTCCTGATCGGAGGAGAGGTGGCGCAGCTCGGTACGAACGCGCGGGCCGGCACAGGCTGGCTCGTCGTGGAGGGTGACGAGTCCGATCGGACGATCGCTTCCCTGCGGCCCCGCATGGCAGTCGTGACGAACGTCGAGCTCGACCACCACACGACGTTTGCGTCGCTGGCCGAGCTGGAGGAGCTCTTTGACACCTGGCTGGCCCAGGTTCCGCAGGTCGTGCGTGGCGCTTCGCTCGCGCCGACCGCCATCGACCTCTCCGTCCCGGGAGAGCACAACCGGCGGAACGCCGCGTGCGCTCTCGCGGCGCTCGAGCTCATGGGGGTCGAGCCGGAAGGCGCTGCGGCCGCGCTTGCCGAGTTCCGTGGCGCCAGGCGTCGCTTCGAGCGACGCGGCACGGCTCGCGGGGCCACCGTGTACGACGACTACGCGCATCATCCGACGGAGATCGCCGCCAGCATCGAAGCTGCGCGATCCGAAGGCGCCGGTCGCGTTCTGGTCGCTTTCCAGCCCCACCTTTTCTCCCGAACGCGCCATCTCGCACGGGACCTGGCCCAATCGCTCACGCGTGCGGACGCCGTCTGCGTAACGGAGATCTACCCCGCCCGGGAAGCGCCGCTCCCGGGGGTGACGGGCAAGCTGGTCGTGGACGCCCTTGTGGAGCTTCGGCCCGGGATGCCTGTCGGGTGGACGCCGAGCCTCGATGATGCTGTGGCCTTCCTCACCCGGCGCGTCCGCGCGGGCGACATCGTGCTGACGCTCGGGGCGGGCGATATCGATCGCGCGGCGGAGCTCGTGCTGGACGGTCTCGGATGAGCCCCGAGGTGGGTGTCGAGCTCTCGCGGTACACGACGCTGGGAACCGGTGGGCCGGCGCAGGGGTTCGCGCGGCCAGAGACGCTCGAGGAGCTGCGTCAGTCGCTCGATTGGGCCGCGGAGCGAGGGCTCCCGGTCGCGACGGTCGGCCTGGGATCGAACCTGCTCGTCGCGGACGACGGCGTCGAGGCGCTGGTACTCAAGCTCGCAGGAGAGCTTGCCCAGGTTGCGGTCGCCGGCGGCGTGCTCACCGCCGGGGGCGGGGCCCCGCTTGCCGTCTGTCTCCATCGGGCGAGGGACGCGGCCCTCGGGCGACTCGAGTTCGCGTGCGCCATCCCGGGCACGGTGGGCGGCGGCGTCTGGATGAACGCCGGCGCCTACGGGTCCGATATCTCGGCGGTCCTGTCACGAGCGCTCGTCGTGGACCGAGACGGCGCCGACTGGCGCACCCCGGGGGAGCTGGGCCTTCGCTACCGCGGATCCGACCTTCGGCATGGGCAAATCGTCGCGCGTGCGGAGTTTCGTCTCGAAGCGCGGGACCCGGCGGCTATCAAAGCGACGGTGGCCGACATGCAGGCGCGGCGAAAGGCGGCTCAGCCGACGAACAAGAGGACATTCGGGAGCGTGTTCAAGAATCCCGAGCACGAGCTCTCCGCCGGGCGCATGCTCGAGGCCTGCGGGCTGCGGGGCCACCGGCATGGCGGGGCACAGATCTCACCCCGCCATGCGAATTTCATCGAGAACTCCGGTGGGGCGCGGTCAGCGGACGCGATTGCCCTGATGGCCGAGGCGCGTCGGCGCGCGCACGAGCAGTTCGGTGTCACGCTCGCGCACGAGGTCGAGTTTCTGGGTGCACTCGAGCTGCCGGAGTCCGTCAGGCCGTAGCGTCCAGGTAGGAGGCTTCTGCACGGCGGCGAAGTGGAGAGCGTGGCCGGTGAGCTCAGGACGGCGGATGGTCGCAGCGCCGGGCTGACGTTCGGGCGACGAGAGCTGCGGCCCCTCCTTGCCGCTCTGGAGAGCCCGCGCCTCGCTCGAGGCCTCGCGTATCTGGCAGTGGTGCTGCTGTGCGCGCTCGGCGCGTATTTCGGCGCTCGCGAGACGGGGATGTTCGCCCTCCGGCAGATCGAGATCGAAGGCGCCCGCGGGGCGAACGCCGCGAAAGTGCGGGCGGCACTCGCCCCGCTGCTCGGATCCAGCCTCGTAGCGTTGGAGCGAGAAAAGGTTGAGAGCAGGCTCGCGGCGGTGCCGATCGTCGCTGGGGCGACGTATGACCGCAATTTCCCACACACGCTGCGCGTCCGGGTCTCGATTGAGCGCCCGGTTGCTGTGCTGCGGCGCGGCTCCGAGTCATGGTTGCTGTCCGCCGGGGGCCGGGTGCTCGCGGGGCTACCGGGCCGCCGGCCCCCGCTGCCCCGGATCTGGGTGGCGCGCGCGGGAAAGATTTACGTGGGCGGGAAGGTCTCCGGTAGTGCGCAGAAGGCTGTCCACGCGCTCGGCCCGCTGATCGGCGAACCGTTCCTGCGCCGAGTCCGCGCGGCAACTGCCTCCGGACCCGAGATCACGCTGACCCTGCGGTCGGGGTTGGAGCTGCGGCTGGGCGACCTCGAACGGTTGCCATTGAAGCTCGCCGTGGCTCGGCGTGTCATCACCCTTCTCGGTGCAGAGACGAGCGGCTCGTTCCTCGACGTCTCCGCGCCTGCGAGACCTTTCTTTGGTCGCGATAAGTCTAAAGTCGAAGGTTGAGGGTAAGGGTTCGGGAGGTCCGAGTATCGTGTCTCGCGTTGACATGCGGCGAAGGGCCGCGTACGCTGACGGCGAACGAACGCGTACTGAGTCGTACCTTCCACTACAGGTTCAGGTAGAGAGTGCTTGAGAGTGCAGAGCCAATCGGGTAATTATCTCGCGGTCATCAAGGTCGTAGGCGTCGGGGGCGGCGGCACGAACGCGGTCACGCGAATGGTCGACGCGGGCGTCGCGGGCGTCGATTTCATCGCGGTGAACACGGACGCCCAGGCTTTGCTGATGTGCGACGCCGACGTGAAGATCGCCGTCGGGTCTCGCGCGACCAAAGGCCTTGGCGCTGGGGCAGATCCCGAAGTGGGTCGGGCGGCCGCACACGAGAGCCGAGACGAGCTCAAAGAGGCTCTCAAGGGCGCCGACATGATCTTCGTGACGGCCGGCGAAGGCGGCGGAACCGGCACCGGTGGTGCGCCGATCGTCGCCGAGCTTGCCCGCGAGCTGGATCCGCCCGCTCTCACGGTCGGCGTCGTGACGCGGCCTTTCTCGTTCGAAGGCAGGAAGCGGGCGCAGCAGGCCGAGCAAGGGATTCAGGAGCTTCGCGACCGCGTCGACACACTGATCGTGATCGAGAACGACAGATTGCTCCAGGTCGTGGAGCGAAGCACATCCATTGTCGATGCCTTCCGCCTCGCTGACGACATCCTGCGCCAGGGTGTTCAGGGCATCACGGATTTGATCACCGTCCCCGGGCTGGTGAATCTCGACTTCGCCGACGTGCGAACGATCATGCGGGACGCGGGCTCCGCGATGATGGGCATCGGCACGGGCAATGGCGAGGATCGCGCCGCCGACGCGGCACGGATGGCCGTCTCCTCTCCTCTGCTGGAGACATCCATCGACGGCGCGACCGGAATCCTCCTGAACATCACGGGCGGGACCGACATCGGCCTGTTCGAGGTCAACGAGGCAGCCGAGGTGGTGACGAGCGCGACGGATCCGAATGCGAACGTGATCTTCGGAGCTGTGATCGACGAGGACATGAAGGACGAGGTTCGCGTCACGGTCATCGCGACCGGGTTCGGCGCCGGGCGTGCGAGACGACGTCGCGGGACACCGGGTGACGGTGGAGCGGGAACCCCCCGGCCGGCGCGCACCGATTTCGATATGCGTTCGGACGTCCTGGACGTCCCGCCCTTCTTGCGTGACGACTGACGCAGTCGTTTGAGGTTTGCCTGGCGAAGCCCGGCAAACCTCTAGCATCTCCGCTCGATGCAGACGCTTCAGCGAACGCCCCTGCATGCGCGGCACGTTGCGGCCGGGGCGCGGATGGTTCCTTTCGCTGGGTGGGAGATGCCCGTCCAGTACCACGGCGTCATCCCGGAGCACCGAGCGGTGCGAGCAGACTGTGGAGTTTTCGACGTCTCCCACATGGGACAGGTGGAGGTCGAAGGACCGCGCGCCCACGAGTTCCTCCAGTCGCTGCTCGCAAACGATCTGGACCGGATCGGGCCGGGGGGCGCGCAGTACACGCTCCTGACGAACGAGCACGGCGGAATCGTCGACGACCTGATCGCGTACAAGCGCGACGAGTCCCGGTATCTGCTCATCGTGAACGCGGGCAACAAGGCCGCGGCAGTTCGCTGGCTCGAGGAGCGGGAGATCCCGGGCTCGGATGTTCGCGACGTCTCGGACGACTATGCGCTGCTCGCTGTGCAGGGCCCTCGCACCAGCGAGCGTCTGGGACTTCCGGAAGCGGCCGCGTTCACCTTCGCCGACGCCGACATCGACGGTATCGCGTGCATGGTCGCGAGGACCGGCTACACAGGCGAGTCCGGCGTGGAGCTCATGACGATGGCGGAGGAGGCCGAGGCGCTGTGGGATCGCGTGGTGGAGCGCAGCGCCGAGCCGTGCGGCCTCGGAGCACGTGACACGCTGCGGCTCGAAGTCTGCTACCCGCTACACGGAAACGACATCACGTCCGAGACCGATCCGATCTCGGCGGGGCTCGGATGGGTGTGCGCACTCGACAAGGAGTTCACGGGTGTGGACGTCCTACGCCGCGTCAAGGAAAGGGGCCCGGAGCACCGCCTCGTTGCCTTCGTCATGCTCGACCGGGCGATTCCCCGGCAAGGAATGGCGATCGTCGAGCCACCCGGCAAGGTCACCTCCGGGACGATGTCACCGATGCTCGACCGTGGCATCGGGATGGGGTACGTCCCCAGCGAGCACGCGGCTCCGGATAGCGAGATCACGATCGACGTTCGAGACCGCAAGCGCGTCGCCCAGATTGTGAAGAAGCCGATCTATGTCGCTCCTCGTTCCGAGGAACGATAAGAAGGCAGGAACCTCGTCTACTGCAACAGAGAGGAGACACGGTCTATGAGGCAGCAGGAGTTGTGCTCGTGCGCGAACGGGAAGCAGTCGCATGAGTACTGAGACGTATCCCGACGACCTCCGCTACAACCCCGAGCACGACTGGGCGCGCATCGAGGGCGGTGAGGCGGCGCTCGGTATCACCTGGTTCGCACAGGACCAGCTCGGCGAGCTCGTCCATTACGAACCGCCGGAGGAAGGTGCGAGCGTGAAGACCGGAGAGTCCTACGGCGAAGTCGAGTCCGTGAAGGCCGTCTCGGATCTGATCGCTCCGCTCTCGGGCGAGGTGATCGCCGTGAACCAGAAGGTGGTGGACGAGCCCGAGACGGTCAACGACGATCCCTACGGCGAGGGCTGGCTGATCAGGATCCGGTTGACCGATCCCTCCGAAGCGGACTCTCTTCTCGACGTCGCCGCGTACAGGAACGTGCTGGCAGAGTGAAGCCGGTGGACATGCTCCGCCGAGGGCGTCCGGAATCGAGATGAGCTATCTCTCGCTCACGGAGACCGACAGGGAAGCCATGCTCGCCACCATCGGCGTCGAGGCAGTCGAGGAGCTTTTCGCCGAGATACCGGAGGGCGTTCGCTTCCGCCGCGCGCTCGCGCTCGAACCCGCGCTTTCCGAGCCGGAGATCGTCGACCACCTGACCGAGCTCGCGGCGCGGAACGCTCACACGGGCTCCGAGCTTTCGTTCCTCGGCGCGGGCATCTACGACCACTACGTGCCCGCTGTGGTAGACGCCGTCCTGTCGCGCGGCGAGCTGCTGACCGCGTACACGCCGTATCAGCCCGAGATGAGCCAGGGCGTCCTGCAGGCGATCTTCGAGTATCAGACGGCCATCTGCGAGCTGACCGCGATGGACGTCTCGAACGCCTCCGGATACGACGGCACCACCGTCGCCGCAGACGCCTGCTACATCGCGAAGTATGCGACCGGCCGCTCGCGCGTCGTCATTTGCGAGACCGTGAACCCGCAGGTGCGGCAAGTCGTGAAGACATACGCGCCCGGCTTCGGTCTCGAAGTGGCCGAGGTTGGCCACCGTGGCGGAACGACGGATCCGGACGAGCTCCGACATGCTGCCGAGAACGGCGCCTGCGTGATCTTCCAGCAGCCCAACTTCTTCGGCTGTCTCGAACCCGCACCGGATCTCGCGGCGGCGGCGAACGACGCGGGGGCTCTCCCCATCGCACACGTCGATCCCGTCTCGCTGGGGATGCTCGAGGCGCCCGGCAACTACGGCTGCGCCCTCGCAATTGGCGAGGGCCAGGGGGCGGGCAACTACCAGGCTTTCGGCGGCCCGCACTATGGCTTCCTCGCGGCGAAGGAGGCGTTCACGCGCCGTATGCCCGGGCGCATCATCGGCGAGACGACCGACGTGGACGGTCAGCGCGGCTATGTCCTGACGTTGCAGACCCGCGAGCAGCTCATCCGGCGCGAGAAGGCGACTTCAAACATCACCACGAACCAAACGCTCCTCGCGCTCGGCGGCCTCGTCCACCTTGCGTGGCTAGGTCCACAGGGACTTCGCGAGCTGGGGGAGACCTGCCTCGCGCTCGGTGAGTACGCGAAGGCTCGCCTGACAGCGGCAGGGGTCGAGCTCTTGTTTCCTGAACAGGCAACATTCAAGGAGTTTGCCGTGCGCGTCGGACGACCCGCCAAAGAGGCGATCCGAGCCGCACGGGCGGAAGGAATCCATCCCGGCTACGCGCTCGGCCGCGACTACGAGGGCCTCGACGACGCGCTCCTCGTCGCCGTGACGGAACGGCGGACGCCCGCCGAAATCAACCGCTTGGCGGGCCTTCTTGCCTCCGCCAAGAAGCTCTAGGTCCTCCGATGAAGTTGATTTTCGAGAAATCGCAGCCGGGTCGGCGGGCGGGCTCCTTTGCTCGCCACGACCTACCCGTCCCGGAGGTGCCCGCGACCCTGCGGCGCCGGCAGCCACCGCGGCTGCCGGAAGTAGCCGAGCCCGAGCTGGTGCGGCATTTCACCGAGCTGGCCAGCCGCACCTTCGGGATCGACACCGGGTTCTACCCGCTCGGGTCCTGCACGATGAAGCACAACCCGCGCGTAAACGAGCGGGTCGCCAACCTGCCCGGCTTCCGCGACCTCCACCCGCTGCAGGAGGAGGACGGTGCACAGGGCGCGCTCGAGCTCGAGTGGCGCCTGCAGGAGATCCTGACGGAGATTTGTGGCCTCCACGCGTGCTCGTTGCAGCCGGCCGCAGGCTCGCAGGGGGAGCTGACCGGCCTCATGCTGATGCGGGCGTACTTCGCCGATCGCGGCGAGGAGCGCGACACGGTCGTTACGGCGGACACGGCGCACGGCACGAATCCGGCCAGCGTGACCATGGCCGGCTACAAGCTCCAAAAGGTCGGGACGGACGCCCGCGGAAACCTCGATATCGACGACCTGCGGGCCAAGGTCGACGAGCGCACTGCCGGCCTGATGCTGACGAATCCTTCGACCCTCGGCCTGTTCGACGAGGGGATCGAGGAGGTTGCCGGCATCTTCCACGAGGCGGGTGCGTTGCTCTATTACGACGGGGCCAACCTCAATGCGGTCTGCGGCATCTCGCGGCCCGGCGACATGGGGTTCGACATCGTCCACATCAACCTGCACAAGACGTTCTCGCAGCCACACGGCGGCGGCGGCCCCGGCGGCGGCCCCATCGTCGTGCGTGACACCCTCGAGCCGTTCCTCCCGGTGCCGGCGGTCGTGCGGGACGGGGAACGTTTCCGGCTCGATTACGACCGTCCCAAATCGATTGGGAAGGTACGCGCCTTCACGGGCCCGTTCGGCGTGTTCGTTCGCTCCTACGCGTTCATCCGCGCCTACGGACCCGCGCTAAAGGCCATGTCCGAGGTTGCCGTCTTGAATGCGAACTATCTGCTCGCCCGGCTGAAGGACGCGTACGAGCTTCCCTTCGACCGGCTCTGCATGCACGAGTTCGTGCTCTCGGCGCGCCGGCTGAAGCGCGAGCACGGCGTCACGGCTCTCGACGTGGCGAAGCGTCTCATGGACTACGGCTTCCACCCCCCGACGATCTACTTCCCGCTGATCGTGCCGGAGGCGCTGATGATCGAGCCGACCGAGACGGAGAGCAAGGAGACGCTCGACGCGTTCGTGGACGCGCTCCTCGCGATAGCGCGTGAAGCGGACGAGTCGCCCGAGTTGCTGAAGGACGCGCCGCGCAAGCGCCCGGTCCGCCGGCTCGACGAGGTCAAGGCGGTGAAGCGCGCCGTCGTCAGATACCGGTTCGAGGAGCACCCTGACCTGAGTCAGGAGCCAAGCGAGGCGAGGATGCTCGAGGTTCAGAAGGGCGCATGATCCGTGCCTTCCGCATCCCGTTCTCGACGAACGTGGAACGGGTTGCGCTCGCGCTAGGGCACAAGGGTATCGACGTGGACTGGGTCGATGTCGACCCGAATGACCGGACTCCGGTGCGGGAGGCGAGCGGCCAGGAGCTCGTGCCGGTCCTGGAGGTCGACGGCCAGGTGGTGGCTGACTCCACGGCCATCCTCGAGTACCTGGAGAAACGGCACCCCGACCCGCCTCTGTATCCGCTCGCCCCGGCGCGGCGCGCCGAAGCACGCATCTTCGTCGACTGGTTCAACCGCGTCTGGAAGCGTCCTCCGAACAGGCTCACGGACGAGCTCGCGAAGGAGCGGCCCGACGAAGCGCTCGCCGGCGCGCTCGCCGAGGAGCTCGCCGGTTCCAGAGATCTCTTCGAGGCGATGCTCTGCCGCCGCGACTACCTTCTCGGTGACTTCACCGTGGCGGACTGCGCCTCCTTCCCGTTTCTGAAGTACGGGCTCCTCTGGCGCGAGGAGGACGACGAGCCGTTCCACCGGATCCTCATGCAGCACCTGCGGTTCGATGATCGATATCCGCGGCTCGAGGCGTGGGTCCGCCGAGTCGACCAGCATGCGCGCGCGTAGCCTGCCCGGGGCGTTCCAGAGCACACCGACCCTGTTTGAGTCTCCTCGCGCCGCGGGTACGATGCAGTACGCACATAACTTGCTGATCATCAAGGTCGGTAGGAGGGAGGAAGAGAGTGAAACGAGGCAATGTTTCTCTCAAGCTCGCCGCGCTGGTAGTCGTCCTCATGCTGGCTGTCTCCATTGGCGCCGGCGTCAGCGCAGGTAAGCGCACCAAAGGCCAAGGCCCGGTGGCCGCGAAGGCCCCATCGGGGACGGTCACGCTGTCAGGGTGGTCCGTCGGAGCCACCGAAGAGAAGCTGCTGAAGCAGGTCATCAGCGCCTTCGAGCGCAGTCACCCGAGAATCAAGGTGACGTATGACGCGATCCCGAACTATGACCAGGCCATGCTCGCGAAGTTCTCGGCGCGCAGGCCGCCGGACGTCTTCTACCTCAACTCGGAGAAAGCGCCGACGTGGATCAAGCAGGGTTTGATCCTCCCGCTTGACTCATACGTCAAGAAGAGCAAGTTCGCGGTCGCTCCGTTCTATCCCAAGCTGATGACCGCGTTCAGGGCCAACGGTAAGACCTACGGCTTCCCGAAGGACTGGAACCCGCTAGTGCTGCAAATCAACACGGCGATGCTCGCGAAGGCGAAGGCGAAGCCGCCGACGACGTGGGCTCAGCTCAAGTCGGTCGCCCAGAAGCTCCGCTCGGTCGTCCCTGACGGTCGGCCGCTGTGCCTCGCGGCAGAGTGGCAGCGGATGATGGCATTCGTCTACCAGAACGGCGGATCCGTGCTTCAGGGCAAGACGCCCACGTTCACCTCGCCCAAGGTCAGGCAGGCCGTCGAGTTCTACGTCGGCCTCCAGAAGAGCGGTCTGGGGAATAGCCCCGCGAAGCTCGGGGCTGGCTGGTGTGGTGAGGCCCTCGGCAAGGAGAAGGCTGCGATCGCGTTCGAGGGGGGTTGGGTCTATCCGTACCTCCCGGAGAACTTCCCGAAGATCAAGTGGAAGTTCTTCCCGATGGTGAAGGGCAAGCAGGCGGGAACGCTCGCCTTCACGGCGGCCTACTCGATGGGCACGCACTCGAAGAACAAGGAGGCCGGCTGGGAGCTGATCAAGTACCTCACCGGTCGAACGGGCATGAAGCTGTGGTCGAGCAAGGGTCTCGTCTTGCCGGCGCGCAGCGACGTCAAGGTCAAGCCTCCGGGTCCGAGCCGGACGCCGCTACTCAACGCCGCCGCCTCGGCGCGCGCATGGTCGTGGCCGTCGGGCTTCGACAAGGTGTGGACCGTCGCTAACAACGAGCTCGGAGCAGTGTTCGAGGGGAAGCAGACGATCCCCGCGATGCTGAAGAAGATCAACGACGAAGCAAAGGACGCGCTGGACTAGAAACGCGATCCGAGAAGGAGTAAGCTGCCCTCCCTTCGCGCCTGCCGCGCGGGGGGAGGGCTTTCCTTCGAGAATCCGTGGCGACTGAAGCGAGAACAGAGCGAAGCATCGGCTCGGAGCGGGTCCGAGAGGCACTCGTCGGCTATGCGTTCGTCTTCCTACCGCTCGCGAGCTTCCTGATCTTCTTCTTCTACCCGCTCGGCTACGCCTTCTACATCAGCTACTTCGACTGGGGTCCGCTGGGAAAGATCGAGACTTTGGGGCTCGAGAACTATCGAGACCTGGCGGACGATGAGCTCTTCCACAAGGCGCTCAAGAACACGCTTCGCTACACCGCTGTGGTCGTACCGTGCCAGATGGCGCTTGGGCTGACCCTGGCGGTGGTCGTGAACCAGGCGCTTCGCGGCCGGACGTTCTTCCGCGCGGCGTTCTACTTCCCGTCGCTCGCCTCTTCGGCGGCGATCACCGCCGTCGCCCTGTACATCCTTGCGTCCGATGGCCTTTTGAACGCTCTCATCGGAACGGACAAGGCGTGGTTCGCCGAATCCGGCACCGCCCTCGAGTCGATCATGGGACTCAACATCTGGACGACGTCCGGGACGATGATGCTCTTCTATCTCGCGGCGCTCCAGGCCATACCAACCGATGTGTACGAGGCGGCCGCGATCGACGGCGCGAAATCGTGGCGAACCTTCTGGAGGATCACATTCCCCCTGCTCAAGCCGGGACACTTCTTCGTCGGCGTGGTGTCCGTGATCGGATCGCTGCAGGTCTTCGACCAGGCCTTCATCGTCTCGGGCGGGGGCGGCGGCCCGAACTACTCGACCATGACCGTCGTGCTCTATCTCTACAACCAGGCAATCAATGACGTTCGCTTCGGGTACGCGGCCGCTGTCGGGGTCATCCTCTTCGCGCTTATCTTCACGCTGACGGTCGTTCAGCGCCTCGTTTTCGGACGGATGGAGGCTGCATAGTGGCATCGGAGCTTCCGCCCATCCCGCCCGTCATTGCGGCCGAGGAGCTCGCCAAGAAAGGAGAGGTGCCTCCGGGGCCAGGGCCGGTCACGGAGGGGATCCCCGGGCGCGAGGGCGCCGACAAGATTCGCAGGACGATCACGTACGTCGTGCTCGCCGCCGTGTCGCTGCTGTTCTTCGTCCCCTTCTTCTGGAGCATCTCGACGTCCCTCAAGACGCTTCCCGAGGCCGCGGGCTTCGATCTGCTTCCCGCCGATCCGTCGTTTCGCGCGTACCGCGAGGCGATCACCACGTTCAACTTCGGCCGCTATTTCCTCAACAGCGTCTTTCTCGCCTCCGTGGTCACAGGCTTCAACCTCTTCCTGGCATCGCTCGGCGGCTACGCGTTCGCGCGGCTCCGCTTCCCCGGTCGTGAGGTGCTCTTCTTCCTCGTCCTCGGGACGCTGATGATCCCGCACGAGCTTCGTCTCGTCCCGGTCTTCCAGATGCTGTCCGAGTTCCCGGTCACTCACTGGAACCTTCTCGGCTCCTACCAGGGGTACATCCTGATCAACCTCGTCGGGGCCACGAACCTGTTTCTGATGCGGCAGTACTTCCTGACCATCCCGAAGGACTACGAGGAAGCCGCAAAGCTGGACGGCGCCGGCTACTTCAAGACCTACCTGCGCGTCATGCTCCCGCTCGCCGGCCCGGCGCTGGCGGCGATCACCATTCTCACCTTCCAGGGAACGTGGAACGACTTCTTCTGGCCGCTCGTGATCTTTCTCGGCGACGAGACGAAGTACACGCTGCCCCTCGGGATCAACCAGTTCCGGTCGCAGTACTCGACGCAATGGCCCGAGCTCATGTCTGCGAGCATCCTGGCGATCCTCCCCATCTTCGCGCTCTACGTCTTCTTCCAGCGCTACTTCATCGCCGGTATCACGTCGGCGGGCGTCAAGGGATGAGCGTGGGTCGTGCGCTTCGCCTCTCGCTCGCCGACTTCTACCACCATTCGTGGCGCCTGCTGATCCTGAACACGGCGCTCTCGGTCGTGCTCATCGCGGTGCTCGTCGTCGCGCTGTTCGCGCCGCTCGCCGTCGTGCTCGTGTTGCTGCTCGGCCCGCTCGCGGCCGCCCTCATGCACTGCGCGGTGACGCTCGCGCAAACGGACGATCTGGCCCTCCGTGACGCCGCGATCGGCCTGCGTCTGCACTGGCGCCGCGGTTTCGCGCTCGCGCTCTTGGCCGGCGCCGTTGCAGTGGTGGGCCTGGTAGCGGTCACCTTCTACGGCCGTGCGGGGGCCGTCGCCTGGCCACTCGGCGCGGCGGTGCTGTACTTGCTGCTCGGCTTCTACATCTTCCAGCTGCACCTCTGGCCGCTGGCGATACACGAGCGCGAGCGCCCCTTGACGGCCGTCCTGCGCACGGCATTCTTCGCCGTGCTCCGCCGTCCTCTGGCATCGGTGGGTTTCGGGCTGGCGCTGCTGCTCGTCAACACGCTCGGTTTCGCCGCGGCGATCTTGCCTTTTCTGACCCTGACGATCGCATATTCCTTTCTCGCGGCCGCGCACTTCGCGCTGCCGTCCAGCCCGATTCGGGAGGCATGAGATGGCACCTGTGACGTACGAGAAAGTCAGCAAGCTGTTCGACGGGACGGCGGCGGTCAAGGATCTCGATCTCGAGATCGGCGACGGCGAGTTCATAGTGCTCGTGGGGCCGTCGGGCTGCGGCAAGAGCACGGCGCTGCGCATGCTCGCCGGCCTGGAGCGGACGACCGAGGGCCGCATCATGATCGGCGACCGCGTCGTCAACAACGTCGCGCCCCAGGACCGCGACGTCGCCATGGTGTTCCAGTCCTACGCCCTGTACCCCCACATGACGGTGTACAACAATCTCGCCTTCGGGCTGCGAAACCTGAAGGTTCCCAAGCAGGAGATCGACGCACGGGTTCGCAAGGCGGCCGAGATTCTCGACATGGGTGAACTGATCAAGCGGAAACCGAAACAGCTCTCCGGTGGTCAGCGGCAGCGGGTGGCGCTCGGTCGGGCGATCGTCCGGGAGCCGAAGGCGTTCTTGATGGATGAGCCGCTCTCGAACCTGGACGCAAAGCTCCGCGTCCAGACGCGTGCCGAGATTCTGAAACTACAGCAGCGGTTGGGAACGACGACGATCTACGTCACGCACGACCAGGTGGAGGCGATGACGATGGGCGACCGGATTGCCGTCATGCGCTTCGGGCTGCTCCAGCAGCTTGGGACACCGGAGGAGCTCTACACGCACCCGCGCAACGTCTTCGTCGCCGGTTTCATCGGATCGCCGGCGATGAATCTGGTGCCTGCTCCTCTCGTCGACGGCGGCGGCTCGAACCTGATCGCAGGCTTCCGCCCCGAGCATATGACGCTCGGCGACGGCTCCCCTGATGGCCTGCGCTTCGACGCCAAGGTCGAGGTGGTCGAGTACCTCGGAAACGACCAGCTCGCTCACCTTGTCAAGGGCGAGACCCCCCTCGTCGCTTTGCTGCCTGTGGAGTGTCGCCTCTCGATGGGGGATGACGCCACGTTCACCGTGCCGCGTGACAAGCTCCATCTCTTCGACGCGGAGACGGAGCAAGTTGTGCACGGCGGAGGCTGAGCGGCGATCCGCCGTTCGTCCAGCGGAGGAAGCGCGTTAGGAACGGGCTTCGGACGAGGCTGTCGTAGTTCGGCGCCACAGTCCGGTACAGCAGCCGACCCCCGACGTATATGAGAACGACAAGGACGGCGGTGGCGAGGATGGTCGCGGCGAGCGGGCCCATCGCCAGTTCACTCTGCGACTCTTCGCAGACGCGCCGCTCCGATCCGCGAGTCCGCCATTCCGTAGTAGACGTCCGCGCTCCCGTCTGCACGAGCATCGATCGCCGTCGGGAAAACGACGTTCGGCACGATCCCC
>JACCTQ010000331.1 GCA_013812265.1 Actinomycetota bacterium | reverse complement strand
CCGACGGACGCAGGAGCTCTGCGCCTTCGTCACGAGCGAGCATGGTGGGAGAGCCGAGCGTGTGTGGACGAAGGCCGAGGACGGTCGAGATCTGGAGCGTCGCCTCCTGGAGTTGCCGGGAATCGGCCCCATGAAGGCGAAGAGCCTCGTCGCTGTCCTCGCGAAGCGCTTTGGCGTCCAGCCGCCGGGCTGGGAGAATGTGGCGCCTCGCTATCCGACGCTCGGCGACGTCGACTCCGTGGAGGCGCTCGAGCGCTACCAAGAAGCCAAGCGTGCGCACAAGGCGAAGCTGCGCGCCGCCTCGTCCTAGGATCATCAAGCGACTTCCGGGACGGAGCACTACCGCGCCTCCAGGTCTCGCAGAGCCAGGCGCGCCGCCGCCGCTCCGCACATCCCGTGCACGCCGCCCCCAGGTGGGGTGGAGGCGGAGCAGAGATAGAGACCTTCGACGGGCGTCCGGTAGGGGACTAGACGGCGGGTCGGACGGAAGAGAAGCTGAGCGAGATCCATGGCGCCGCCGTTGATGTCGCCGCCGACGAAGTTCCGGTTCGCCGCCTCGAGCGCCCCGGGCGGTGTGACGCGGCGCAGCAGGATGCGATCGCGGAAACCGGGCGCGAAGCGCTCGACCTGCGCCTCGACGCGGTCGGTCATATCGGTCGTGCCGCCGTTCGGGACATGGCAGTAGGCCCACGCCGTTTGGCGACCGGCCGGCGCCCGCGTCGTGTCGAACAAGCTCTGCTGCGCCAAAATCACGAACGGCCGCTCGCTCGAGCGTCGCTCCCAAGGCGCACGCTCGGATGCTGCGATCTCCTCCAAAGTGCCGCCGAGGTGAATTGTCCCCGCGCGGCCGCACTCACTCGCGCGCCACGGGACGGGCCCGTCGAGCGCCCAGTCGAGCTTGAAGGCGCCCGGCCCGTGGCGATACCGCGCGAGCCCCCGCGCGTAGCGCTCCGGCAGCCTCCCGCCCGCGATCCGGAGCAGCTCGCGAGGTGCGACATCGGCAAGCACCAGGTCGGCCACCGGGAGCTCGTCGACCCGGCTCGAGAGGTGAAGCCTGCCTCCGAGCGCCTGCAGCCGGCCGACGAGCGCGTCGGAGATGCTGCAGGCTCCGCCGCGTGGAAGCGGCCAGCCGACCGCATGTCCGAGCGCCGTCAGGGCCAGGCCGAAGCCGGCGCTGGGACGGCGCTCGAGCGGGAGCAGCGAATGTGCGGCATTCCCGGCGAAGAGGGCCTGCGCCCGCGGTCCGTGAAAGCTCGCCTGGGCGAACGGCGACGCCGCGGCGAGCGCTGCTCGGACACTTCGCCCCAGCGTGGCGGGTCCGAGGGCCCGAACCAGGGCTCCGATGGCCGCCGGTCTCGGCGGGTGCGGTCCGAGCAGGACGGGCTCAACCGCCGCCCAGTTCTCCACGAGCGGTTGTACGAGCGCGCGATACCGCTTCCCGTCAGGGCCGAGGCCGGCCATCGTGGCCCCGATGTCGCGCTCTAGGACGACAGCTGTCCCGTCGTCGAGGGGGTGTGCAACCGGCGCGGGGGGGTGAATCCAGTCGACCGGCAGGCCGAGACTGCGGAAGAACGGAGAGGCCATCGCGAGCGGGAACACGGCCGAGCAGACGTCGTGGACGAACCCGGGCAACGTGAGCTCCGCGGTGTGGAGGCCCCCGCCGGGCCTCGCCTCCGCCTCGTGAACGTCGACATCGACGCCCGCCTGGGCCAACGTGATCGCGGCGGCAAGCCCGTTCGGACCCGACCCGATGACGACCGCCTTCGCGGACCTCACCTGGCTCTTCCCCCCGGGGCCTTCGGCCCCTTGCCCCCGGTATGGACCTTAGTCAGAAAAGTCGCACCTGTCTGTGCTGGAAGTGCGTCAAGAGTGTGCCGGCCGCGCGACGCCGAGACGGTCGTTGTCCGCTAGGGCACCCCGGCGAGGAGGAAAGCGCGATTCTCCTTCAGCATCTCGCGCGCGATCACGAGACGCTGGATCTGGTTGGTTCCCTCGTAGATCTGCGTGATCTTGGCATCCCGCATCATTCGCTCGACGGGGTACTCCTGCATGTATCCGTAGCCCCCGAGGATCTGGACGGCATCGGTCGTGACCTCCATCGCGACGTCTGTGCAGTACAGCTTCGCCATCGCGGAGATCTTCGTGATCGCACCGGGAGGCGCGTCTTCGTCGATCATGAGACCGCATTTGTAGAGGAGGCCGCGTGCTGCCTCGCACTTCGTCTCCATGTCGGCGAGCGTTGCCGCGATCAGCTGATGCTCGGCTATGGGTCGGCCCATCGTCTCGCGTGTCCGCGCGTACTCGAGCGCGAAGTCGGTCGCCCCCTGCGCCAAGCCGAGTCCCTGCGCGCCGATGCCCGGCCGTGAGCGATCCAGGATACGCATGGCGATCCGAAAGCCCTCTCCTTCCTCACCCACCCGGTTCGCCACGGGGACACGGCAGTCGTTGAAGAAGATCTCGCCGGTGGTGGAGCCCTTGATCCCCATCTTCGGCTCGATACGGCCGACCTCGAACCCCGGCGCATCGGCCTCGACCACGAACGCGGTGATGCCGTTGTGACCGGCCTGCGGATCGGTCTTGGCGAAGACGGTGTAGAGCCCCGCAACCCCGGCGTTCGTGATGAAACGCTTGGCGCCGTTCAGGATGTAATCGTCGCCGTGCCGGCGTGCTTCCGTGCGCATCGCGGCCGAGTCCGAGCCCGAGCCGGGCTCGGTCAGCGCGTAGGCCGGGAGCCATTCGCCGCTCGCCAGGCGGGGCAGGTAGCGCCG
>JACCTQ010000266.1 GCA_013812265.1 Actinomycetota bacterium | reverse complement strand
GCGACGGCGGCGTGGTGGGCGATCGATGCGAGAAGGGCGCGCTCCTCGTCGGTGAATGGCGCATCGCGATCGCAGACGAGCTCGCCGATCTGCCGGCGCTTCCAGCGGAGCGGTAGACGAACGACGTGCCGGCCCGCGCGACCCTCCGGCCAGGCGATCTTCCCGTCCTCGAGCACGAGCGCCGCCCCAGTCGCCCCGACTGCGTCCATCGTCGTCTTGACGATCGCCTCGAGCGACTCCTCGAGGTAGAGCGACTCGGATACGGCCTCGGAGATGCGCGCTAGCGCCTCCAGCTCGTGGACCCTGCGCTGCGCGTCCGCGTAGAGCTTCGCGTGCTCGATCGTCTGTGCGACCTGGGCGGCGATGGCGAGCAGGAGGTCGATCTCGGCGTCGCTGAAACGGCGAGGCCGGCGCGTGCGGACGTTGAGCGCTCCCTCGAGTTTCTCCCGGGCGAGCACGGGGACGGCGAGAATCGACTCGTATTCGTCCTCGGGCAGGTTCGAGAAGCGCTTGAAGCGCGGGTCCAGGTGCGCGTTCTGCGGAAGCATGACGGGAGCTCGCTCGGCGGCTGCGGTGCCGGTGATTCCCTCTCCGGGCCGCATCCGCGGCCGGCGGGTCATCTCCTCCACACGGGTTCCGTAGCTCGCCCGCAGGACGAGCTCGTCGGCCCGCTCGTCGTACAGATAGACGAAACAGGCGTCGGCCTCGAGTGCCTCGGCGACCTTGTGGGCGATCAGCTCGAGCACCTCTCCGAGGTCGAGCGTCGAGTTGACGGTCGCGATGGTCTCGGTGAGCAGCCTGAGGTGGCGCTCGGATCCTTCCACCGAAGCGATTGTAGGCGGGCTCCGTATGTCGTATCTTCCCACTGAAGATGTACGACTGGCTGCTGTTCTTTCACGTGCTCGCGGCCTTCGCGCTGGTCAGTGCGGTCGTCGTGTTCTCGGTGCTATCCGTCGCCGGATGGCGCACCGACCGGCCTAGTGCGGCCGTCTCCCTCTTCCGGCTGAGCAAGATCGCGGCTCCGCTCATCATCGCCGGCTCGCTGCTCACGCTCGTTCTCGGAATCTGGCTGGCGATCTACCTCGACGGCTACCAGGTCTGGGACGGCTGGATCCTGGCGTCCATCGCCTTCTGGGCGGTCGCGACCGTGGCCGGCCAGCAGAGCGGACGCGACTACATCCGCGCCCGGCAACTCGCCACCCGGCTGGTCGACGAGGGCAAGGACGAGCCGAGCGGGGAGCTCCGTGCGCTGCTCCAGTCACGGCACGGACTGATCTTGCAACTCATCTCGTATGCCGCCGTCCTCGTCGTCCTCATCCTCATGATCTACAAGCCGGGCGCCTGATGCCTCTCGCCGTCGTGCGACCAGACGACTGGAACTTCCCGCTGCTCCTGCACGTGCTCGGAGCGATGGTGCTCGTGGGGGCGATCGTCACGGTCGTGGCCCTGCTCGTACTCGCCTGGAGAGGCGACGCCCCTGACACTGCCAGGCTCACGCGTCTCGCCTTCCGGACACTCCTCCTAGTCGCGCTACCCGCCTGGGCTGTGATGCGGATCACCGGGCAGTGGACAGCCTCCGAGGAGGGGTTCGGCGACGAGGGCGCCGAAGACCCGGACTGGCTCGGCATCGGTTTCATCGTCGGCGATCTGACGCTGCCCCTGCTGATCATCGCCGTCGTCCTCGCCGGCCTTGCCGCTCGACGCAGCGCGCGCACGGAGGGCGGCGGCGGGTCGCCGACGCTCGCGCGCATCGCTCTCGTTCTGTCCGCGGTGCTGCTGGTCGCGTACCTGGTGGCCGTTTGGGCGATGACGACCAAGCCGTCCTAGGAGGGCTTGGCCGATCCGATTGGCGAGCCGGCTCGCGCTAGTGCCGTCGCAGGCGCCGTAGCCAGCGGACGATGAGCTGGCGCGTGCGTGGCTCTGGATCAACACCGACAGTTCTCGCGCGCTCGCCGTAAAGGGCGTCGTGTTTCACGTTCTTGTAATCGCCCGAGAGTGGGGCGGCCCAGGTACCAGCACGCGGATCGTCTCGGTCTTCCGGCACGGTCCTGAGGATATCCGCCGGAGTTCGACACCGTCTACGTCGCAAGCGACCGTATTCGCGCTCGGCGGCTGTGCGGGTGCCCGCCCTTCCCTCGTCACCTGCGGACGATGACTACGCAGCCTGTCTAACCTCTCACGATGCCGCGTAGGTGGAACCGAGCGTTGAGCCGCCTGACCACGCTAGTCATCGGGGTCTTCGTAGTCGCCGTGGTGGCCCTCGTCGCCCGGGCGTGGCACGAGAGCCGGCTTCCCGCGACGTACAGCGTGATGCAGTTTGGCACCCCGGATTACGGCGGCGGGTCGGGGGCGGATCACATCGCGCACGGCGCGCTCGGTGATGGCCCCGCGGGTGCGAAAGGCGTCAGGAGCGTGGCCGAGCTGAGGGGGCCGCGCGCGGGCGAGCCGGACTTTCGCGCGACACTTGCCGCGCGTAGGTCGACCGTCCATCTGCCGTCGGGCAGGCGCATCGACGCCTGACCTTCAACGGCCGGGTCCCCGGCCCTGAGCTGCGCGTGCGCGAAGGCGATCTCGTCGAGATCGCGGTGCTCAATGTGAACATCGACGAGGGAGTCTCGATCCACTGGCACGGCGTCGACGTGCCGAACGCCGAGGACGGCGTTTCCGGGGTCACCCAGGACGCTGTCCTGCCGGGGCAGCGCTACACGTACCGCTTCAAGGTCCACCAGTCCGGGACCTTCTGGTACCACTCGCACCAGGCCTCCTCCAGGCAGGTGAAGCGCGGTCTCTACGGCGCGTTCGTCATCCTTCCGCGCGGGTCGCTTCCGCGGACGCTCGACCTGGCCGTCGTCGCCCACTCCTTCTCCGGCGCGCGGACGCTCGGCGCCCACGACGGGATCGATCGCCGGGCGGCGGCGCCGGGTACCCCCGTCCGCTTGCGAGTGATCAACTCTGACAGCTTCTCGCGGCGCTTCGTTCTTTCGGGAACACGATTCCGGGTGGCGGCCGTCGACGGGACGGAGCTCAACCAGCCCGGCCTGATCGAAGGCAAGACGCTCGAGCTCGCGGGCGGCGGACGATACGACCTCACGTTCACGATGCCGACACGGACAGTGCAACTCCACTGGCTGGGCGCTCGCGCCGCCCTCGCGCTGAGCCCCGACGGGCGCGGTGCGCTCCCCGAGGCCGACGCGGGCCAGAAGTTCGATCCGGCCGACTACGGATCGCCCGCCAGGACCCGCTTCGACGCGTCCAGCGACTTCGACCGGGCCTTCATGGTCAAGATCGAGAAGCGCTTCGGGTTCCTCGACGGCAGGTTCGGCCGGCACTGGGCGGTGAACGGGAAGCTCCCGCCCGAGTTTCCGACACATATCGTCTCCGAGGGGGACGTCGTAAAGATGACGTTCGTCAACGACACGGACGAGGACCACCCCATGCACCTGCACGGTCACCACATGCTCGTGCTCACGCGTGACGGCGAGCCAGTGACCGGGAGCCCGTGGTGGAGCGACACCTTGAACGTCAAGCCCGGCGAGCGCTACGAGGTCGCGTTTCGCGCCGACAACCCCGGGCTCTGGATGGATCACTGCCACAACCTCGGCCACGCGGCCGACGGGCTCGTCCTTCACCTGGCCTACGAGGGTGTGGCCACACCGTTCATGGTGGGCACGCGCAACCGCCCCGAGTAGTTGGCTGAGACGGCGACTCGATGCCGCCGTCTCAGCGATACGCCGTCTACCGCGCGACCACAGGGTCGGTGTCGCGGTCCATCGCGTCGTAGCCCCCGCGCCAGAACCAGTACGACAGGTAGCCGAGCAGCCCGAGGAGCACGACTGCGTTGACGGGGTGCAGGGCGGCCGCCCAGCGGCCCGCCTCGGGAAGGATCGACTGGACGATCATCAGCACGAAGAGGAGGACGTAAAGGCCCAGCATGCGCTTGTTCCGGGGCCACCAGAGAAGCGCGATGAGCAGGATGAGCAGCGCCACCGGATTGGAGATGATCCAGCCGAAATCGCGGTGCAGAGTGAGCGCGGGCGAGTTCTCCTCATCCGAGATGGACTCGCCTTCCTTCAGGCCGAAGATGCCCGAGCCGGCAAAGTAGATCTGCAGCAGAACCGCAAGAGCGTAGAAGGCGTCAGGTAGCGAAGAGCCGCCCCTGCGCCACGCCGAACCGATGCCATACGAGCTCCTTTCGTCCTTCCGTAGACGACCGCAGGCTGCTTACCCTAAACAGTCGAGGAGACGGTGGCGAGTGGTTCGGCGGCACGTGCTCAACCGATGGTCGGGCTGCGCCGCTCGAGCAGCCGCACGTCGCGCCAGCGGCCGTGCAGCTGGCCGAGCCGCTCGCGTGTGCCGACGACACGAAAGCCAGACCGCTCGTGAAGCCTCACACTCGCCACGTTCTCCGGAAAGATGCCGGCTTGCAGCGTCCAGATGCCCCCGAGCTCGGCGCGCTCGATCAGGCCCTCGAGCAGTATCCGACCCACGCCCCGGTTGCGCACGTCGCGGGCCACGTAGACGCTCACCTCGGCGACACCCGCATACACGCAGCGGGACGAGACTGGCGTGAGGGCCGCCCACCCGACCACCCGGCCGCCGAGCAGCGCGGCGAGGCGGGGATTCCTCAGGTGTGCCGCGTCCCACGCCTCCCACCCCGGCACGACGGTCTCGAAGGTGGCGTCGCCGGTGGCGATGCCTTCGGCGTAGATCGCGGCGACCGACGGCCAGTCCTCGGCATGGAGGTCCCTGACCGCCGGTCGCGTCACGCTCTGCGTTACAACGTCGGCAGGTAGCGCCGCAGCTCCCACTCTGAGAGCTGCACCCGGTACTCGTCCCACTCCTTGCGCTTGATCTCGACGTAGCGGTCGAAGATGTGCGGTCCGAGCGCTTTCCGCGCCAGCTCGGAGCCGGCGAGCTCGTCGATCGCTTCCCCCAGCGTCTCCGGCAACGCCGTGATGCCCCGCTCGCGGCGCTGTTCAGGGGTCAGGTGGTACAGGTTCGTCTCCATCGGGTCGGGCAGCTCGTAGCCGCGCTCGATTCCTTCGAGGCCGGCGTGCAGGAGGCATGCGAACGTTAGATACGGGTTGCAGGCCGGATCCGGACAGCGGATCTCCGCGCGTGTCGCCTGCTCCGATCCCGGCTTGTACAGAGGGATCCGGATCAGCGCCGAGCGATTCCGCTGCGACCAGGCTACGTAGACCGGCGCCTCGTAGCCCGGGACCAGCCGCTTGTAGGAGTTGACCCACTGTGCGAACACCGCGGAGATCTCGCGCGCGTGGCGGAGCTGGCCTGCGATGAAGGCCTTACCGGTCTCGGAGAGGTGCCACTTGTCGCTCTCGTCGAAGAAGGCGTTCCGACCGTCGGAGAACAGCGACTGGTGCGTGTGCATACCCGATCCGTTCTCGCCGAAGAGCGGCTTCGGCATGAAGGTCGCATACACGCCGTTCTTGGCCGCGATCTCCTTGACGATCAGGCGGTAGGTCAGCGTGTGGTCGGCCATCTCGAGCGCGGGCGCAAACTGGATGTCGATCTCGTGCTGCGACGGCCCCACCTCGTGGTGGGCGTATTCGACGAGGATGCCCATCGACTCGAGCGCATGGATGGTCTCCTGGCGCAGCTCGGTGGCCGCGTCCAGCGTCGTCATGGCGAAGTAACCGCCTTCGTCCAGGGTCTCCGTGCCGTCGTTGGCCTTGAACAGGAAGTACTCGAGCTCCGGGCCGATGTTGAAAGTGTCGAAGCCCATGCTCTGCATGCGCTCGAGCGCCAGGCGGAGGACGTAGCGCGGATCGCCGTCGTACGGCTCACCGTCGGGCGTTACGACGTCGCAGATCATGCGCGCGACCTTCGTCTCGCCCTCCTTCCACGGCATGAGCTGAAACGTTCCAGGGTCCGGGATCGCCACCATGTCGGACTCCTCGATGGCGTTGAAGCCCGTGATGGAGGAGCCGTCGAAGCCCATTCCGTCGTTGAGGGCGCCCTCGAGCTCGCCGGGCGTGATGGCAAAGCTCTTGAGATGCCCCTCGAGATCCGTGAACCAGAGCAGCGCGAACTGGACGTTCTCCTGCTCCACCTTCCGCAGCACGTCCTTGCGCGCCTCTTCGCTCGATGTGGCTCTGAACTTGCTCTCCACCTGCGTCATCCTCTCCTCCTCTAAAAATGCAAAAAGCCCCAGGCGCCGGAAATCCGCGCCTGAGGCCTCGTCGCCTCGTACGACAGTGTCAGTTTATACCTGCTCCACATGACGGAGGTTCGCACTTTGTAGCTCTGAGCCGCAAGGGGGGAATCGCCCGCGCACAGGGCGGGAACGCAGCCAAGCGGGCCAGCGCTGGCTCCAGGCCAGCGTTTAAGTGCTAGAGCCGGCTTGGGGCTCGAAGGCACGACCATCGTCAGCCGTTCGCGGCGTCGGGCGCGTTCACGGCCTCGACGTTCTCCAGCTCGGGCTCGCCGCCGCCGTGGCGGATGGCGCGGCCGTACAACGCGAGCGCGGGCGCAAGCACGGCGCCGGACGCAACCAGCGCCGCCCGGATCGAAAACACCGAGCCGATCGCGCCGACGCCCGGGCCGACGACGATCTGCCCGAGCGCATCCGACTGCCCCGTGATCGAGATGACGGTCGCCCGAACACTCGAGTTCTCGATGCTCTGGTTGAGCCACGTCATGTACACGGGATACTCCAGCGCGCGCGCCAGCCGGACGGCCCAGAAGGCGGCGACGGCGAGTGCGAAGCCTTCGGCGAGGCCGAAGGCGATCACGGTCACGAGCTGGAGCGCGGTGATCACGAAGAGTGCCCTGACCATGTGCGCCCGAGGAGCATGCTCGAGTCGCTTCGCCAGTACGCCGGTCGCGAGCAGTCCGAGCAGCAGGCCACCTGCCCCGAGCAGCGCGAACCACCAGAGCTGGCTCAGGCCGAAGAAGTCGGGCAGGCCGATGTCGCGGATGAAGTGCGCCTCCGAGAGCCGGTCGAATCCCTCGGTGTACCCGCCCGCGAAAAGCGACGTGACGAAGAGCAAGAGTAGGACCGGGTGGGCGCGGACGAGACGCGCGCCCGTCCGACCTGTCGCGACCATCTCGCGGAGGTGCGAGGCTTGTGTCCGCGGGGCGGGCCGAAAGCCGGTCTCGGGCATCAGCAGAGCCGAGACGAGGCCGATCGCCAGAATCCAGCCCCCGTTGACCAGCACGGCCGTCTGCAGGCTGGTCACCGTCGCCAGCCCGATCGTGAGCGGCGTGCCCACCAGTGCGGCTGCGTAGCTCACCCGCACGCCGCGCGCGAAGGCCAGGCCCGCGCTCGGCGCCGACCTCGTCCGTGATCCATGCCTGGTAGGCGCCGCTCATGAAGGTGTAGCCGGCGCCCCACAGCGCCCAACCGGCAAGCGCGGCCCAGAGCTCCGGGATCGTTCCCACCAGCAGCATCGCCGCACCCTGGATGCAGAACGAGATCACGACCGAGCGCTTGCGGCCGAACAGGTCGGCGATGATGCCCGTTGGCACCTCGCAGATGAGGACGGCCGACTCCATCACCGTGCCGACGAGGACGAGCTCGAGTGGGCTCAAGCCCACCGTGCTCACGAAGTACAGCGAGACGACGAGGAAGCTCGGCAGCGAGAGCGCCGCCTCGAGAAAGAGGAAGTACCGGTAGGACCGTCTGTTCACCTGTGTGTGCTCCAGTCACGTGACCTGCTTGGCGAGGCTCTGAGCAGGCACTGCGCGCCGGGACCCCCTTTCGGGATTCCTCGCCAGACCCGCTATCTACCTTGTGGCTGGCACAGCGGTCGGCACACTACCACTGCGGCCCGAAGCGCTCGGAACCGCGTTTCCTACCCGGAGCGCTTGAGCTTGCCGTGCCTCTTGGCGTAGAGCTCGCCGCGCCGGAAGACCTCCAGCCCGAGGGGGATCGAGACGATGCCGATGACGATCAGCGGCCAGATGTCGTCCCACATCGCGCTCATGCTGCCGCCGTCCAGGATGGCCTCTCGCATCCCTCGCAGCGCATACGTGGCGGGTGAGATCACCGATAGCGCCTCCATCCACCTGGGGAGTACCTCGACGTCGTAGTAGACGCCCGAGATGACGAGCAGCATGCCCTGCCCGATGTAGCCCATCTGCATCCCCTTCTCGGGCGAGATCAGCGGTAGGACGGCGGTCATCATCCCGATGCCGATGAACGAGACGGAGGCGACGGCGAGGACCACTGCCGCAGCGCCGAAGTTCGCGCCGGGGAACCCGATGTCGAAGAAGAGCGCGATGGCCAGGAAGAGCAACGAGCTGCGAACCACCCCGTAGACCACCGCGAACAGGCCCATGCCGATCAGGTGCACGGGCCTGGCGAGAGGCGCCATGAACGTGTACTCGATCGTCCCCTCCCAGCGCTCCCACGCGACGGTCTCGATGAGGATCTCGAAGACGACGCCGAGGTACGACCAGATAACGGCGCCGATGAGCAGCGTCGTCGTGAGCCTGTTGATGTCTATGGAGCCGCCGCCCGCCCGCTCGACCCCCTTGGCAATGAACACGATCGTTAGCGTGTTCGCGAGCGACCAGAGGAAAAACGCCAGCTCCCACCAAATGTAGCGCCGGACGAGGTAGACGTTCCGCTCGATGACTCCACCGAGCCCGATGAACTCGTGCCTCAGAGTTGCAGCCGCGCCGCGCACTAGTTCTGCTCCTCCTCATCATCATCATCGTTGTCGTCGTCAGCTTCCTCTTCCTCGAAGGATCGCCCGGTCGCCGCGAAGAACGCCTCCTCGAGCGTCTCCGCCCCGTACCGGCGTTTGAGCTCGTCCGCCGGCTCCAGGCACAGCAGCTCGCCCCGGTCGAGGATTCCGACCCGCTCGGCCAGGATCTCGGCCTCGGCCAGGTCGTGCGTGCAGAGCAGGATCGTCGAGTCGTGCGTCTGGCGGATCTCGCGGATGAAGTTCTGCACCTCGAGCTTCGAGCGGGGATCGAGACCCGTGGTCGGCTCGTCGA
>JACCTQ010000245.1 GCA_013812265.1 Actinomycetota bacterium | reverse complement strand
CGAGCGGCTCGAGCAGTTGCTGGCCCAGGCGACCGCGGCCCGCGACCAGGGCGAACGCCTGCGCCTGTGCCGCGAGTTCGAGCGGATCTGGATCGGCGAGCAAGCGGCCGTGGTACCGCTCGCGTACGCCGACTGCCAGTTGTGGCTGCGCCCGTGGGTGACGGGTATGTGGGCGAACGCGATCGCGAGGTCAACGTTCGCCGAGGCGGTCGTCACGCGGCCTCATTCCGCTCCCGGACGAGACTGACGCGCTCGCGCGGGCCGGGCTCGTGGCCGAACGGGCTTAAGGCCCTAAATCAAGGTGGAAAAGCGGAGGGGGAGGGATTTGAACCCTCGACGGACCTAACGGCCCGTAACGGTTTTCGAGACAGTGATCCGGTGGCCATAGAAACCCCGGCTGTGCAGGGATTTCCGGGAAGAGGAAAGCCGTCCACGCGATCGATTTGCGATCCACCCCGGTTTCGGGAGTTTCGAGAGACGCCTACGCGCGCGCGAGTACAAGATCGGTCGAGGACTCGGGTCCCAGTTCCTGGGTACGGCTCGAGCGCCTGATGCGGCGCTCGCGCACCCTCGAGGGCCCGCCCAGGACGTGCGGTACGGCGCTTGCCCAGACGGCCTCCATCAACTTCACGCGCCGGTTGTGGTCCCGCCGCACGGCCTCGTCGCTCGAGCACGCCGGGCAGTAGTCCCCGACGGCTGCACGGGAGCGACATTCGAGCCTCATGCAGCAGCCGCTTCCGCGGCGGGCGATCAGTTGCGCCCCGGCCCAGAGCGCCTCGCAGGCGTCGTGCACCGGCCCCCGTTTGGGCCTGCGGCGCGCGTCGCCTTCTCGCAGCTCGTCGCCGGGGTAGAAGGCGCAGCCGCCGACGTTGGCGAGAGGGGCGAGGCTCCAGGGTCGAATGTCTGCGAACGGGAGGCCTTGCTGCTTACGGGCCTGCTCGATTGTGCTCGCGACTCGCTCCAGGAGCTCTTCGATCAGCTCTCGTTTCTGGGGACCTCGGGGGGCGTAGCGGGCGGCAAGGCGGCGCCGCTCGGCTGCGCGTCGGCTGGGCGCTTTCTTGCAGCTGAGGGCGACCGCGTGCTGGTAGAAGGCCGGCTCGATCGCGAGGGCGACGGACAGCGCCCGGGGGGCGAAGGCGTCCATCCGGGCTGCATTCTCGGCGGGAGTTATGTCGCGGTTATCGGCCACTTTCGCCCGCGATCCTGGGTGCGTGAGTGGTGGTCAGGGCGAGGATCGTACGGGCTCGACCGGACGAGTCGCGGTCGTCGCGTACGCGAATGTCCCGCTGCAGAAGCTCCGAACCTATCCGGGCAACCCGCGCCGCGGGCGCCTACCGGCGATCGAAGAGAGCTTGCGCCGGAATGGGCAGTACCGCCCGGTGATCGCCAATCGGCTGACCGCCGAGGTGCTAGCTGGAAACCACGTCTTCCTCGCCGCCGGCAACTTGGGTTGGCGGGAGGTCGCTGTCGCCTGGGTGCAGGCAAGCCCTGAAGAGGCGCGGCGGATCGTCCTGGTCGACAACAAGACGGCACACGCCGCCAGTTACGACCTGCAAGCGCTGCTCGAGCTTGTCTTCTCCTCTCCCGACCTGGAGGGGGCCGGATATGGCGAGTCGGACGTGGACGGGCTGCTCGCGGAGTGAGTGCCTCGATGCCGGTAACCGAAGGCAATGTCCCCTCGCTGCCGACGGAGCCGAGAACGCGGCCGGCGACGTGATCGAACTCGGTTGCCACCGGCTCGTGTGCGGGAGGCGATGCGATCCGCTTGCCACGGACGGCCGGAAGTTCGATACCAGACGTCGGGTTGACCGCACTTCGCCACGAGCAACGGCCCGCCTGTATATCGCGCGCAGAGGCCTATCGCCCGTCGGTAGAAGCCGGGTTCGCTCGCGAGCGCGACGGACAGCGTCCGGCCGGCGAAGGGCGTCCATCCGAGCTGCATTCTCGGCGGGAGTTATGTCGCCGTTAGCGGCCACTTTCGCCCGCGATCCTAAGTAGGTGAGTGGCCAGGGCGAAGAGGGTACGGGCTCGAGCGGACGAGTCGCGATCGTCGCCTACGCGAATGTCCCGCTGCAGAAGCTCCGGACCTACCCGGGCAACCCGCGCCGCGGACACCTACCGGCGCTCGAGGAGAGCTTGCGGCGGAACCGGCAGTACCGTCCGGTGGTCGCGAATCGGCTGACGGGCGAGGTGCTCGCCGGAAACCACGTCTTTCTCGCTGCCCGCAAACTGGGCTGGTCGGAGCTCGCTGTCGCCTGGGTGGAGGCAAGCCCTGAAGAGGCGCGGCGGATCGTCCTGGTCGACAACAAGACGGCAGACGACGCAAGTTACGACCCCGAGGCGCTGCTAGCGCTTGTCCAGTCCTCGACCGAGCTCGCGGGCACGGGCTACGACGAGTCGGAAGTGGACGCGCTGCTCGCGGAGGTGAGTGCCTCGATGCCGGTAAGCGACGACGATGTTCCCTCGCGGCCGAAGGAGCCGAGAACGCGGCCCGGCGACGTGATCGAGCTCGGCTGCCATCGGCTCGTGTGCGGCGATGCGCGGGATCAGACGTGCTACGAGGTCCTTCTCGGCGGCGAACAGGCAGATCTTCTGTGGACGGATCCACCCTACGGGGTGGCCTACGAAGGTCGCACTCGCGAGCGGCTGACGATCCAAAACGACGATCGTGACGGCCTCGAGGCCCTGCTGGAGGAGTCGTTCACCTGCATGAACAAGAAGCTCCGCCCGGGCGCTTTCTTGTACATAGCGCATGCGGCGGGCAGGCAGCTCCCGGTCTTCCTCGCCGCTTTCCGCAAGTGCGGCTGGAGCCTGCGTCAGCAGCTCGTCTGGCTCAAGGACTCGATGGTGCTCGGGCACGCGGACTACCACTTTCGCCACGAGCCGCTCCTGTACGGAGTGAAGCCCGCGCCCGGGCGCATCGGCCGGGGCGGCTCTGGGTGGTACGGCGGCAACAGCCAGACCTCGGTGCTCGAGGTGCCGCGGCCGCGTGCGGCGCCGGAGCATCCCACTATGAAGCCACCCGAGCTCGTTGCCATCTGCTTGCGCAACTCGACCCGCCGTGGCGAGCTCGTGCTCGACCCGTTCGCCGGCTCTGGCTCGACCTTGATGGCCTGCGAGAGCCTCGGGCGCCGGGCACGTCTGATCGAGCTCGATCCCGCCTACTGTGACGTCATCGTCGAGCGCTTCGAGCGCGTCACGGGCACCAAGGCGCGCCGCCCCTAAGCGATGGCTCGGCCGACCAAACTCACCAAGGCCGTGTGCGAGCGCATCCTTCCGGCGATCCGGGCCGGCACGCCCGTGGAGTCAGCGTGCCGCGCAGCTGCGATCGCCCCGGCGACGTTCTACCGCTGGCTGGAACGCGGTGAACGCGAGTCCGACGGGATCTACCACGACTTCGTACAAGACGTTCGTCAGGCCGAGGCCGAGGCAGAAGTGCACGCGGTCGCCACCATCCGCCGCGCCATGGCAGAGGACTGGCGAGCGGCGCTTGCCTACCTGGAGCGCCGGCATCCGAGCCGCTGGCGCAAGCAGACGAGCAGCGAGATAACCGGCAAAGACGGCGGCCCCATCCGGGCCGAGCACTCGAAGGCACCCGACCTCTCTCGGCTCAGCGACGACGAGCTCGCGCTCGTCCAGGAGCTGTACGCGCGAGCGATGCAGGAAGAAGACGATGAGGCCTGAACGGGCCGGCGCGCAGACGTTTCCGGCGCTCGCTGCGGCCGAGCTGGCACGCCGGCACCTGCCCGACTTTCTCGCCTTGCTGCTTCAGGGCTATGAGCGCGCCCCGCACGTCGACCTGCTCTGCGAGCACCTAGAGGCGCTGTCCCGGCGGGAGATCGACCGACTCATGCTCTTCATGCCCCCGCGGCACGGGAAGAGCCTGCACGTCTCGCAGGGGTTTCCGGCCTGGTACCTGGGTCGGCGCCCGCGCGACCAGGTCATTCTCGCCAGCTACGCGAGCGAGCTGGCCGAGGAGAACTCACGCCGGGTTCGACGCTTCGTTTCCGACCCGCGCTTTCCCTTTGCGGCGACACTGTCGGCTGAGTCGACAGCAGTGAACCGCTGGCACCTGGAGCAGGGCGGCGCCGTCATCGCGGCGGGCGTCGGAGGCGGGATCACCGGCTTCGGTGCCCACCTCTTGATCATCGACGACCCCGTCAAGGATCGCGCCGAGGCGGACTCGGAAACGACGCGAAACCGCACATTTTCGTGGTACAGCGAGGTCGCCCAGACCCGGTTGATGCCCGGCGGGGTTGTCTTGCTCACGATGACGCGCTGGCACGCAGACGACCTGGCGGGACGGCTGCTCGCTAGCCGCGGCGGGGACGCCTGGACCGTGCTCCGGCTTCCCGCGCTCGCCGTGGACGAGGATCCGCTCGGCCGGCCAGAGGGTGAACCCCTGTGGCCAGCGTGGTTCCCAGCGGACGCGCTTCCCTCGGTCGAACTTGGCGCGATCGACTCGCGCGCCTTTGCTGCGCTGTACCAGCAACGTCCGACACTCGAGCAGGGCGGCATCCTGCGCCGTGACTGGCTGGCGGCGCGCTACGACACCCTTCCCGGCGGTCTACGCCTCGTCCAGGCGGTCGACTCGGCCTTCAAGACGGGGGTGTCGGCCGACTTCTCGGTGATTGCCACCTGGGCGACGGACGGCAAGATTTTCTACGTCATCGATGTCTGGCGGCGGCGTGTCGAGTTTCCCGAGCTCGTGCGCGAGATCACTTCTCATGCCCTAGAGCACGGTCCGGAGGCGATTGCGATCGAGGACGCCGCCTCGGGCCAGTCAGCGATCCAGGAACTCCGCGCGAACACCAACTTGCCCATCATCCCGGTACGGCCGCAGGGCTCCAAAGAGAGTCGTCTGGCCGCAGTCTCTGGGCTGTTCGAAGCTGGCAAAGTGCTCCTGCCGCAGAACGCAGCCTGGCTCGGGGCCTGGATCGAGGAGCATGTCGAGTTCCCGCAGGGCCGCCACGACGACATGGTGGATACGACCAGCCTCGCGCTCTCCCGCATTCGGGCGCAGGGCGGCCCGCGGCTGCGGGTGCTCAGCCAACCGCCGCTTCGCCGGTACGCGCGCTTCTAGACGGCTCTGCCGAGCAGGCGACGACGTGCTCAGGGGCATAGCAACGCCGCAGGTTCCGGCCGCGGAGCCGCCGCTCGTTCTCCGAGCCGGCGTGGCCGTTGACGGCGGACATTCAGAATCGAACCACGTCAGCCCTTAAAACCGACCTGGACGTAGAAGGTTCAACCTGATCGCCCAGCGGTCTCCTCGGCGCCCGGTTGACGAGACCTTCAACTGCTGGAGCCGGACGGTGGCTCCTTCGTACCACTGCTGCCGTTGCCCGCGCGTTCTTCGGAAGCTGTGACGAAGTCGAGCGCAATGCGTGGCTCGTCACCAACCACCAGGCGTCATGACCCGGAGCCGCGTAGAACGCGCCGCCCGCCTCGATGATGCCCTCGGTTTCGTCAGCGGCGCGAACCGCCCGGCCCCCCGAGACGACGTAGCCGGTGTGCGCCGCCGAGGCGACCCCGGTCTCAGCCCGTCGCGCTCAGACTTGTTCAGCAGAGGCAGCGGGTTTCGGCTACCGGGCGGTCTGTGGGCCGAGCGCCCGCGCGAGCGCTTAAAAGTGCGCGACCCCGTAACGTCAGTCCGCAACGCCAACACGCTCGGATCGGCCCGCTTGTCTGCCACGGCTTGATCGCGTCCTCGGACAGCCAGCGCCAGACAGTCACCCCGGAGATCTGCTCGCAGATTCAGCGAGCGACAGCCTCGCGCGCCAGCTCTGCGGATGACCAGCGCGCCAGCGGCACCTCGCTCTCGGCGGGCAGCTCGCACGCCAGGCGGATCACCTCGCAGCGGGCCCAACTCGTAGCTGAAGATGCAAAGAAGCTCGTGTATCAGAACTATGGCAAGCCGGCGATAACAATCAATCTACCGCATTCCTCCCGTGAGCACACGGTGACGATCTCGCGCCCGACTGCACTCGGTGATGTGGTTGCCGTCGCTTCGATCGCGGTTCGACACGGGCTGATAGGAGCTGTCGATGATAGGGGAATCACACTGAAATGGGGTGCACTCGCGCCACCGGTCCCGCCCTCACGGGACCGCCGGCGCGACGAACGTGCGCGCCGCCGTGCGGCGGTCCTGGGCGACCGGTGATCTCCTCTGCGAAGAGGAGGTAATCACCGATTTCGAGG
>JACCTQ010000234.1 GCA_013812265.1 Actinomycetota bacterium | reverse complement strand
TCTCGGTGGATTCGGGCAAGGACCGGTTCACGGGACGCTCGCGCCCGGGCCGGTACCTGCTCCGCTCGTGGGTCAACGACGTGCGGCCCCCGGTCATCCGTGTGTTGACGACCCGCGTCGCGGCCGGACGTCCGCTGCTCGTCGCCCGGATCATCGACACCGGCGCCGGCGTCAACCCCTACTCCATCGTTCTCGGCTACCGGCGCGTGCTGCTCGGCGCAGCCGCCTACGACCCCGGGTCCGGCCTCACCTTCTTCCCGCTGCCCCCGCAGGCGCCGAAGCTCACCGCCGGCAGGACGACGAGCGTGATCGCCGCCTCGGACTTCCAGGAAGCGAAGAACGTGAGCACGGCCGGCGAGAACATCATGCCTAACACGGCTTTCTATCCCCTGGATCTGAAGGTCGTCCGTGGCCCGGCCGTCACCTGGCTGGCTCCCGCCTCCGGGGCTTGTGTGCCAGCGAGCACGCCTCTCGTCGTCACGGCGAGCGCTACGCGGCGCATCGGCGCGATCCGGTTCTTCGACGACAAGCGGCCGATCCGGACGGTGAGACGCGGCTCGAGCGGAATCTTCTCGACCACGTGGTCGACGGGGAGGGCGGCGAAGGGACGCCATCTCCTGCGCGCTGTCGTCGTCGATGGGGCCGGCGCTCGGGCGGAGGCGCTGCGCGGCGTGAAGGTCTGCCGGTCGGCGAAGCGATAGCCGGCCGCAGCCGCCCGGTCGCCGTCGTGACCGGCGGCTCGAGCGGCATCGGCGCCGCCCTGGCACAGGAGCTCGGCAAACGAGGTTGGCGGCCGGTGCTGCTCGCGCGGCGCGAGGATCGGCTGCGGGAGGTTGCCGGCGAGTGCGACGGCGAGTACGAGGTCTGCGACGTCGGCGACCGTGAGGCGGTGGAGCGTGCCGCCCGGCGCATTCTGGAGCGCCATCCCCGGATCGCCCTCCTCGTCAACAACGCCGGCATTCCCGGCCGAGCCGGGTTCCTCGACATCGAGCCCGCTCGGCTGGAGGAGGTGCTCCGCATCAACTTCCTCGCGGGCGTCTGGTGCCTACGGGCTTTCCTGCCCGGGCTCGAGGCCGCTGGACGTGCCGACCTCGTGAACGTCGTCTCGGTTGCAGGCACGGTCGCCTGGCCGGCCTCCGGCCCCTACTCGGCCTCGAAGCATGCGCAACTCGCCTTCTCACGTTCGCTCGCGGGCGAGCTTCGCGGGCGGGGCATCACCGTTCACACCGTCAACCCCGGCTTCGTGGAGACGGAGGGCTTTCCGCAGCGAGGCACGCTCGGAAGCACGCTGCTTCGCCGCGTGGTCATCGATCCGGACGACGTCGCGCGCCACATCGTGCGCGTGGTCGAACGCGGGCGGCGGGAGACGTTCGTGCCCTGGTGGTACCGATCCGCGGCCCTCGTCCAGGCGATCGTGCCCGGGCTGCTCGCGCGCGTCGTTCCGCGCTCGCGTTAGCGGCTAATCTCTCGGCGCCTGAGCGAAGTAGGTCGGCAGGTCCCGGAAGATCGATCTGAGACCACGGGAGGCGGCGGGGTTACGCTCGGGATGGCGCAGGAAGTAGGCCAGACGCTCCGCCTCGTGCTCGTCCAGCGATACCGCCGCTTCCGCTTCCGCTCGTTCCTCTGTCTCGCTCCAGACGCTGAAGCGGACGTGTCGCTGCTCCTTGCGTGGCCCCAGGTATCGCGACACCCGAAGGGCCTTGGCCCGGTCGCCCGCGATCAGCGCGTGGGGACGGAAGAACTCGACGAGCTTGAGGCGCTGGGGCGAGGCGCACCAGGGGCAGTAGCGAAACGACCTCTGCACATGTCCGCCACACCGCGAGCACTCGCGCACACGGCACCTCCTCGTACCCACGAGAGTACCCGAATCGGCCTCCGCCGGCGACCCCCGGACAGGTACGGTGATTCTGTGGAGATCGAGCTGCTGTTCTGGGAGGGCTGCCCCTCGTATCCCGAGGCGCGCACGCTCCTGGAGGAGGTTTTGGCGACGCACGGCATCGATGCTCAGGTCCAAATGCGCGAGGTGCGTACCGGCAACGAGGCGGAGCAGCTCGCGTTTCCCGGCTCGCCGACGATCCGCATCGACGGACAGGACGTCGACTCGGAAGGAGCGCGGTCCCGGCCGGCGCTGACCTGCCGTATCTACCGCCGACCCGGCGGGGGCGTCTCGCCGATCCCGTCCCGCGAGCAGCTGGAGGCTGCGCTCGGATGACCGTGGCGCTCGCCTCGGAAGCTCCGCCCTTCGATCTACCCGGGACCGACGGACGCAACCATTCTCTCGCGGACTACGCGGATGCCTCGTGGCTCGCCGTGGTGTGGTCGTGCAACCACTGTCCGTACGTGCAGGCGTGGGAGGGTCGAATGAAGGCGATCCAGCGCGACTACGGTTCCCGTGGGTTCCGCCTCGTCGCGATCAACTCCAATGACAGCGACAGTTATCCAGAGGACTCGTTCGAGGAGATGCAGGCTCGTGTCGAGCGGGAGGAGCTCAACTTCGACTACCTGCACGACGAGGATCAATCGGCCGCGCGAGCCTACGGCCCGGACAGCACCCCCGAGGTCTTCCTCTTCGACCCCGACCGCCGCTTGGTGTACCACGGCGCGATCGACGACTCTCGAGACGAAGGATCCGTGCAGGCGCAGTACCTTCGTGACGCGCTCGACGCCCTACTCGCCGGCGGCGAGCCGCCGCTTGCCGAGACGGCACCGGTGGGCTGCTCCGTGAAGTGGCGCAAGTAGCGCCGAGCCGAGCCGACCTGGGGTCAGGTCTTGCACTGCAACAGGTAAAGGAGTCGAATCGAGCGCGCCGTCGCGGGCTCAGCGTGCTCGCCGCCTAGAGCTTCGCCGTCCTGATCGCCAGGAAGAGCGGAGGGTCTGCCTCGCCGGGTTCTTCGGCGTGCTTGATCGTAAAGCCGCTCCGAATGATCGCGTTGAGGAGGCCCGCGAGCGGAACGTGGTTGATGCCGACGCGCGCCCGGATCTTCGTGCTGCTCACGTCAGCCGGAAGTCGGTGCCATCCGGCGCTTCGATAGCCGGGGCGAAGGATTGCCGCTGCATCTTCGAGTACCGCGGCGTCTTCGCGAGCGACGAACGGCGACCCGAAGCACGGGTGGACACCGAGATAGACGAATGCTCCACCTACGCGAAGGACGCGGCTCGCCTCGGTGAACGCTCCCACCACATCGTCGAGATCGGTGTGCGTTAGGACCGAGATGACGGCATCGAACTCCCCGTCCTCGAACGGAAGGGCGTGAGCGTCGCCTCGGACGAGCCGCGCAAGATCCCCGGCGTGCTCCCGAGCGGCTTCGAGTTGATCGATCGAGACGTCCGTTCCCACGACCGACCAGCCGGCGCGCGCGAGAGCAGGAATCGCACGTCCCGTTCCGCAGCCAAGATCGAGGCATCGGCCCGGGCCTGTTCCAAGCAGCTGCACGGCAAAGGCGCGCGCGCTCGAGAGCATCTCGGCCGACGCGAATGACTCATACCACTCCGTCTGCCCGTCGTACCGCGCCGTCGTCAAAGCTCAGGCGGCCAGTCCGGCTCGGCGGCCAAGTGGTCCTCCGCTCGGCGGAGATCCTTCGGTGTGTTCACGGTAAGCCAGATCCCGTCGTAGCGAAAGGCGTGCAGACGGCCCTCGGCGGCCAGGGCCGGGAACGTGCTCGTCTCGTGGTCTCCCGTCTCTGGCAGGCGCGCGAGCGCCTCCTCGCCCAGGACGTACATGCCGCAGCTGACCCAGTGCGGCAGCTTGGGAGCCTCTCGGAAACCGGTGACCATGTCGCCGTCAGACACGTCCACGATGCCGAACGGACTCGTGAGGGAGGTGACGGTGATGGTTGCGGCCGCGCCGCTTTTCCGGTGCTCTCGCATGAGGGCCGCGAAGTCGAGTGCCAGCAGCTCGTCCCCGTTCAGCGCGTACACCGGCCCGTCCTCCTGGCGGAGGCGCGCGGCTTGCCGGAGACCTCCACCTCGACCGAGAGGCTCTGCCTCGGGGGCCGGCACGATCTCAGGTCCCAGACCGGATAGCTCTTGCTCGAAGAGGGACACCGAGTCGGCGGAGCAGCTGACGATGACGCGGTCGACCCCCGCCTGCGCCAGCATGGCCACCTGATAGCCGGCAAGCGGCCGCCCGGCGACACGGACGAGCGCCTTCGGCCGCCCTTCCGCAGCGGCGCCGAGTCGCTCGCCCTTTCCGCCTGCGAGGAGAAGTGCCTCCATCCTGCCGCTATGCCCCCAACGTGGGCTTGTCCAACAAGTACCAGCCGATCTCGGCCACGTATGAATCCCGAGCGGGCGCAAGCGATCGTGCATGCTCGCGCGCGTCCCCCTCGCAGCGGGCCAGGTCGAGATACGGGTCGAGTTGACGGTTCTCGCTCAGGATTTCCGACCGGTTCAAGTTCAGCCGATTCGCAGCCAACAGCCGGCGGAGATCGGTGTCCGACAGCGCGCGCGAGTGCGAGGCATCGCGAGCCCGTTCGAAGCGGTTGAGCTCCCGGGCGCGCTCCGCGTCGGCAGGCGCGATCTGGTCGACCACGAGCACCCGGCCTCCCCCCCGCGTCACCCGCGCCAGCTCCGAAACGACCAGCTCGGGAGCGTCCACGTGATGCAGCGTGCGCGTGCAGGCGACCAGGTCGAATGACTCGCTGTCGAGATCAAGTGCCTTCGCATCGCCCTCAACGAAGCTCACATGCGTTCCGTCACCCGCCCGTCGGTGAGCGTCGGCGAGAAGCTCCGGGACGATGTCCACTGCAACGACCTCGCGCACGAGCGGAGCGATGGCAAGAGCAAGCGCACCCGCACCGGTTCCGACATCGAGCACGCGCTCGGCGCCGCAGAGACCGGCGAAGCTCCGCAACCGCTCGCGAAGCGCTTCCCTACGCTGCTCCTCGAGCTCGGCGAGACGCTCGACCGCGCCCGCGAAACGTGCTCTTACCGCATCGACGGAACCCATCCGGACATTCTCCACGAACGGGTCGCCGGGGCCGCGCCTGCGGTGCGCGACCCCGGCTCGGTGGCCGGCCGCTAGGCGAGGGGGCCGAGCGTCACCTGAACCAGGCGACGCGTGGAGACCCCGGCGAGCAGGCTGTCTCCGGACTTGCGGGCCCGCAGGAAGACGACGAGGTATGCGCCCCGCTGGAGGGGCAGTCGCGCCGTCGGCTGGAACTGGATGGTCACGTAGCCGTCCGTTCCGGTGGCCTGCTCGGGTGCATTCGCGATCCGACTGTAAGGGAGCCCGAGCGCGTAGACGAGCACCTCCCGCACCACGAACCCGCGGGTGTCGGTGACGCGGAAGCGTCCGGTGAAGGGATTCCGGGACCGAACCGGGCTCGGCGAGAACGAGACGCCCGAGATGATGAGCCGCTGCGGCGGGTTGACGCTCGTGGCGGGGATGGAGATCTTGCCGTCAGCCAGCCTGATCTGCCCGGCCGGTCCAGTCGGTGCCGGCGGAGGAGGAGGAGGCGGCGGCGGCGGCGGCGGCGGATTGCTCGCTCGTGGCTGAATCACGGCAGTACGCCGAGACAGCGCGGAGCTCGAGCCTTCGCTGTTCGTCGCCGTGACGAGAACCCGGAGCGTCCGCCCGACGTCGGCGGCCGTGACGGCGTAGGTCTTCGCGGCCGCTCCCGCGATATCGGTGCAGTTGTTCCCCACGCGGCCGCACCGCCGCCACTGGTACGTGAACCGGAGCGGCCGCGTTCCCGCCCAGTCACCCTCGCGAACGCGAAGGATCACGCCCACACGAGCCGCTCCGGCGACGGACGGAAGCGATCGGTTGGCCGGCGGAGCGGCGGCTGCGGATGATGCGGCCCCGGCGGCGATCGCGAGCAGCACGACGGTAGAGAGCCCGACCGCCACGCGGCCCAGTGCTAGATGCCGGTGCGTTTTCATGCCTAACCCCCTGGTCGAAGAGCACCTTCTTCCCCGTTCCAACGGGCGCCAGCGACACAAGTTGGGGACTTTACAGCAGTTTTGCGAGCCCGTTACAGCTCGCCGACAGACCGGCCAGTGCTAGAAAGAGCCTCTTTCTAGCCGCCGACTCTCCTGCGGACGAGCTCGAGTGCCTCTTCGCGGGTCGAGATCGCACCGGCCGCGCGCTCCTCCTCGATCTCGGCCAGCAGGGCCCCGATCGCAGGCCCCGGGGGCAGACCGAGCTCGTCGCCTCGCAGCAGCGGCTCGCCCGGATCAGCCCGTCTGGCCTCTTCGACGAGCGCCGCAAGCTCCGAGGCATCGAGAAACGCGAGCGCGTCGAGCGCCCACGGCTCGGTCGCCCGCCGGAAGCGGTGGATCTCCCGGGCGGACCCATCGCGTGGACGGCGCGCCGACAGCAGGGCGCGGGCGTAGCGCCGCAGCCGGACCGGAGCCGTCAGCTGGGTCACGCGATCACCGAAGACGGTGACGAGCAGAAAATCGGAGCCGTCCACGAGCTCGACGTGCTCCAGGCGTCCGAGCGACCCTCCGAGCGGCCCCAGCAGACCCAGCTCGTCCAGCCGCCGGAAACCACGCGGGGACAGCCGGACGAGCTCGGCATAGATCCTCTCTCCAGCCGGGCGCGTTACGAGTTGTGCATGCGAGCGTGCCGACTCTGCCGTCTCCCCTTCGAGCTCGAACCCGAGCTCGTCCTCGAGCCGCACGGCACGAAGCAGCCGCAGCGGATCGTCCTCGAAGATGCCGGGCTGAACGGCACGGAGGACGCGGGCCTCCAGGTCTCCGCGACCACCCAGCGGGTCCACCTCGCTTCCCCCCGCGACCGGCACGGCGATGGCGTTGATGGTGAAGTCCCGCGTGGCGAGGTCGGCTTCGACGTCACCGCGGAGCGGCGTGAAGTCGACCGTTCGGCCGTCCTCCAGCGCGACGCGCCAGGCTCCGTGCCGCTCGGACAGCGGAAACACAGCCGCCCGGGCCTGGGAAGCGTATGACCGGGCAACCTGCTCGGGCCTGCGGCACGCGATGTCGAGGTCGACGATCGGACGTCCCAGCAGCTCGTCGCGGACGGCGCCACCGACGACCCAGGCTTCTTCACCTCGGAGCAGCTCTCGAGCGAGCTCAATCATCGGCGACCAGGGCGTCCGAGCGCTCTTCGCTCCTGCGGATCCCGCAGACCAGCTCATAGGTGATGGTGCCGCTTATCCTGGCGTGCTCCTCGGCCAGGACGCCGTCACCGATCAGGGTGACGGACGTGCCGACCGAGAGCTCCGCGCCGAGCTCGACAGCGAAGGCATCCATGGAGATCGTCCCCACCACCCGTCGCCGCTCGCCCCCAACGAGTACCTCAGTTCCGGTCAGATCCCGACGAAAGCCGTCCGCGTACCCGACCGGGACGAGCCCGATCCAGGTCGGCCGCCTGGCGGTGAAGCGGCGGCCGTAGCCCGTGCTCTGCCCTGGTGCGAGCATTTTGACCTGGGCGAGCTCGCTCTCCCAGCGGAGCACGGGCTCCAGGCCGTCTCTCGCCGGGTCCTCCCCGAACGGCGACAGCCCGTACAGCGCGATCCCACACCGCGCCGCGTCGAACCGAGCCGCCGGGAACCGCAGGGCTCCGGCGCTGTTCGCGACATGCCGGACGAGGCGTTCGGGCAGATCCGCGGTCGCGCTGCGGAAGCGCTCGACCTGCTCTGCCGTGAACCGTTCGTCACAATCGGCGGAAGCGAGATGCGTCATAACGCCGACGACATCGACCGGAGGCGTGGGAAGTTCCGCGAGACCCCAGCGCCCCATGCCGGTATCCAGCTTGAGATGGATGGGGAGACCCACCGGCACGTCGGCGCCGGACACGACGATCTCCAGACGGGCCTCGCGCGCGTCGCGAAGCTCGTCGCGTCCGGTCGGGCCCATCACGAGCACGCGCGCGGCTCCAAACTCGCGCCGCAGCGCCAAGCCCTCGCCCGCCGTCGCAACGCACAGAGCGGTCGCACCGGCCTCCAGCGCCGCGCGCGCCACTGCTGCGGCGCCGTGACCGTAGCCGTCCGCCTTCACGACCGCCCACAGCTCGGCACCGTCGAGCGCGCGGCGAAGAGTGCGCACGTTTCTCCGAAGCGCGCCGACGTCGATGATCACACGCGACCGCTGCATGCCGCAGGCTACTCCAGCACTTCGGGGAGAGCCTCGAGGAGGTCGCCCGCCACCAGACCCGCCCTCTGGGGCGCGACGATCGCCGCCTCGAACTGGGCCCGGGCGCCGGAGGCACCAGCCAGCCGCGCATCCATTCCCTTGGCGAGAAAGGAGCCAATGATGCCGGTCAGGACGTCGCCCGTACCCGCCGTCGCGAGCGACGGGAATCCTTCGCAGACGAGCGCTGTAGCCCCCGGGGCGGATACGAGGGTGCCCTCTCCTTTCAGGAGCACGACGCACTCGAAGCGATCGACCGCCCGCTCGACCGCGGCCAGCCGGTGGGCATCCACCCACGCGGACGTCTCCCCGAGCAGGCGTGCGAGCTCGCCCGCATGGGGAGTGAGCACGCGAGGGGCAGGCCAGTCGCCCGGCTCTAGCTCCCACAGGGCGTCTGCGTCGACGACGACCGGCAGCTCGAGTTCCGCCAGCAGCCGGCGAACGAGCTCCTTCGTCCCGTCGCTTCGGCCCAGGCCGGGCCCGACCGCGACGGCGCCGGCCCGCTCGGCGAGCTCCTCGACGACATCGAAGGCCTCTGCCGTCACGCGGCCGTCCTCGTCTTCTGGAAGCGGGCGCTTGACCGGCTCCAGGAGTCGCGCTTCGAGGGTCGGAAGGGTCGAGCGCGGCCCGGCGACCGTCACGTAACCCGCGTCGGCGCGGAGCGCGGCCATCGCGACGAGGCAGGCTGCACCGGTGAGGCCCGGCGAGCCGCCGACCACGAGGACGTGACCCGCGGTGTACTTGTTGTCCTCGCGCGCACGCAGCGGGACGGCGTCGAGCACCTCGGACGCCACCTGCGCGTGCCGTGTCTCGACCGCCGTCAGTCCGATGTCCGCTGTTTCCGTCCTGCCCGCGTAAAAAGCCCCCGGCGTTACCCGCAGGCCCACCTTCTCGGCGTGCAGCGCAAGCGTCCGGTCGGCGCGAATGGCGGCACCCGCGACCTCGCCGGTGGATGCATCGATTCCGGATGGGCAGTCGACGGCGACCACTTCCGCGCCCAGACGGTCGGCGAGAGCGTTGACCTCCTCGATCAGGCGAGCGGCCTGCGGCCGTGGTGCTCCGGTGAAGCCCGTCCCGAAGAGCGCGTCCACGATCACATCCGGCTCCCCAAGCTCTTTCGGCTCCTCCTCGGTCTTCGCCTCCACGACTCGCACGCTGCGGCCGGCCTCCCGCAGCAGCCGTGCCGCCACGCGCCCGTCGGCGCCGTTCATGCCCGGCCCGCACACGACTGTGTACGAGCGGCGATCCCCGAGCTCCTCGAGCGCGAGCTCTGCCACCGCTCGCCCCGCTCGCTCGATCAGCTCGGTGACGTCATGGCCCTGCTCGGCCCGCCGCATCTCCTCGGCCGTATAGAGGGGCTCAAACATCCGCCTCGGCCACCAGGCACACGGCGGCGGCGAGCTCTCGCGAGTGCGTCATCGAAAGCTCGATCCGGCCGGCGCCCACCTTATCCGCCCACGCCCTGGTGCGCCCCGACAGGTGGACCCCCGGCTTGGGGCGTCCTCGGATCTCGATCTCGCGCCACGTGAAGTGCACGCCCACACCGAGGGCCTTGCCCACCGCCTCCTTGCCCGCGAAGCGACCCGCGTAGTGCTGCGCCGGGTTCGGCCGGGAATCGCAGTAGGCCCGCTCAGCCTCTGTGAAGCACCGTTCCCTGAAGTCCGCATACCGCTCGAGCGCACGCCGCACGCGCTCGATCTCGATCAGATCGATCCCGACTCGCACCTCGGACCTCTAGCGGGCCCCGTCCAGCCACTCGGGCAGATCTGCGATGGAGTTGAGAATCGCGTCAGGACGGATCCCGGACGCCTCGAGCAGGTCCGGCCGGAACTTGCCCGTGCGGACGAGGGCGGTCTTCAACCCGAACTGCTGCGCGCCCGCGATGTCGGCCTCGAAGTCGTCCCCGACCATCCACGTGCGGTCGGCATCGGCATCGAGCGTGGCGAGCGCCGCTTCGAAGTACGCAGGGCTCGGCTTTCCGAGCACGGTTGCCTCGACACGCGCCGCGTACTCGAGCCCGATCACGAACGCGCCGGCGTCGAGCAACGGGCCGCGAGAAGTCTGCCACCACCGGTTCTTGTGCAGGCAGTACAGGTCGGCGCCCGCGTCCAGCTCGGCGAAGGCGCGGCCGAGGTTCATGTAGCTGAAGACCTGATTCGTCTCCGCTGTCTCGTCCGCTCCCCCGATGAGTACCGCCTCCGCCTGATCCCCTACGAGCTCCACGCCCTCGAGATCCGGGACGATTGCCGGCATGGTCAGCGCCAGCACGCGCTTGCCCTGAAGCGCCCGGGCGGCAGCCCGCGGAGTCGTCTGCAGCTCGTCGTCGTCGAGCTGGATCCCCATGGAGCGCAGCTCGCTCGCAAGCTGGCCGCGAGACCGCGTCGTGTTGTTCGTCACGAATCGTAGCCGGTGACCGTCTCGACGCAGCCTGTCGACCGCGACCGGAGCCCCGGCAATAGGCGCACCCGAGACATGCAGCACTCCGTCGACATCCAGCAGAATCGCTCCCATGCAGCCCGAGTCTATTCGCGTGACGCGGTCGGTCGTGATCCCCCGCTCGGAGATCGAGCTGCGATTCTCGCGCTCCAGCGGGCCGGGCGGACAGCATGCCCAGCACAACGAGACGCGCGTGGTCGCGCGATTCGACGTCGAGGCCTCGTCGGCACTCACGCCGGCGCAGAAGCGGCGGGTCGTCGCCCGAGTCGGAGCCGAGCTCCGCTCCGTTGCCCAGGACGAGCGGAGTCAGTGGCGAAACCGCGAACTCGCCACGGAGAGGATCGTCGAGGCGCTCCGAGCAGCCCTGAAGGTCGAGCGCCGCCGCGTCCCGACCAAGCCCTCGGCGGGATCCCGACGACGACGACGGGACGCGAAGCGCCGGCGCAGCGACGTCAAGCGGCTTCGCAGGCCCCCGCAATAGCGTCCCCACGCTGTCCGGCGGCGTTCGTACTCTCGCGCCGTGGACCGCGAGGCACTACAGCGGGCGACGGCGGAGTTCGTCGGCACGTTCGCGCTCGTCTTCATCGGCGTCGGCTCGATCGTCGTGTCACCCTTCGGGTCGGGCCTGGTGGGGATCGCCCTCGCGCACGGCCTCACGATCGCGGTGATGGCGTCCGCCGTCGGGCACATCTCAGGGGCGCACTTCAACCCGGCGGTGACGCTGGGCTTCCTGGTCACGCGACGAATGGAGCCGGCGCTCGCGCTGGTCTACTGGGTCTCGCAGTTCGCGGCGGCGACCGCGGCCGCGCTCCTCCTGTCCGCGCTCATGCCGGACCGCCTGGCCGATCTGGCGAACCTGGGCGCCCCTCAGCTGGGGGCTCTGGGAGATGAAGCGGGCATCGGCGCGGGCGCGGGGCTCGTGCTCGAGATCGTTCTCACCTTCTTCCTGGTCTGGGTCATCTTCGCGACAGCGGCGGACCCGAGAGGCACGTTCAAGTCGATCGCAGGTCTTGCAATCGGCCTGACCATCACCGCCGACATCCTCATCGGCGGCCCGCTGACCGGCGCCGCCATGAACCCGGCGCGCGCGTTCGGCCCCGAGCTCGTGCACAACGCGTGGGACGACTTCTGGGTCTGGTACGTGGGGCCGCTCGTCGGCGGGACGCTCGCGGCGCTGGCCTACGAGTTCCTGTACCTGCGGCCGGTCGGGCCGGAGCCGGTCGGAGACGCCGATACGGGTCTGCTGGAGCCTCGCCCCGGCGATACGGCCGCCTCCTAGTCCGCCGGCTCGATAGCAGGCCGCACGCCCGATCGGCTCGAGCCGGGCTCGTGACACATTAGGCAGAATGTGGAGACGAACAGCTTTCCCTATCGCGCGCGTCGTTGGAACGGGCGCACACGCCCGCTCCGAGGGCTCCGCGTCGTCGCGCTCGCGGCCTCGCTCGCCACCTCAGGCTGCGCGTCCGGCACTGAGCCGGACGCGCGCAAACCCGCCGGAGACGTCGTGCCGCAGACCTTCGCGGGTGAGGGTTGGAGAACCGACTTCTCTGAGCGGACGGTCCCCCTGACGGAATTCGTCTCCGGCGGCCCGTCCAGGGACGGGATTCCGCCCATCGACGACCCACGGTTCCTACCGGCGAACCTGGTCGACTTCGTCGCACCCTCTGAACCCGTGATCGAGCTCGTGGTCGACGGCCAGGCGCGCGCCTACCCGATCCAGATCTTGATCTGGCACGAGATCGTGAACGACGAGCTGGGCGGCCGGCCGGTTGCGGTGACCTTCTGCCCCCTCTGCAACGCCGCGATCGCCTTCGATAGGCGGGTGGGCGGACGCACGCTCGATTTCGGCACCACCGGCAAGCTCCGCAACTCCGACCTCGTCATGTACGACCGGCAGACGGAGTCGTGGTGGCAACAGTTCGGAGGCAAGGCGCTCGTCGGGCATTACGCCGGACGTGAGCTAGAACAGCTGCCGGCCCGCATCGTCGCCTGGCGGGACTTCGAGCGCGCCCATCCGAAGGGCCAGGTCCTTGCCCGACCGCACGGTCCGCCGTCCAGCCAAAGCGGCTTCCTGCGGCCCTACGGCGAGAATCCGTACGCCGGCTACGACGACGTGGCGAGCTCGCCGCTCTTCGCCACAGCGAACGCGGGCGACAGGCGCCTGTCGCCGAAGGAGCGTGTGGTCTTCATCGAACGCGACGAGGACGCCATCGCCATACCCTTCTCGGTGCTCGAGCGGAAGAAGCACATCACTGTTCTCGCGGGCGGAGAACGGCTGAACGTTCGCTACCGAGCGGGCGTGGGCTCGCCTCTCGACAAGCCGGAAGTCCGTGCCGGACGGAAGATCGGCTCGGTGGAGGTGCGGCGGGGCGGCAAGCTCGTGGCCTTCGACCAGCCGTTCTGGTTCGCCGTAGCTGCCTTCCGCCCAGACGTGGAGGTCGTGCGCTGAATCTGGACCTTCCTCGATCGGGGTAGGCTATCGCGACCCCGTTGCGGTTTTTGCGCTTGTGGCTCAGAGCCACAAACGCCTCTGCCCCGGGTCACGGAGCCGCCGAGAACTCGAAGCGCGACCTCTCGACTCGCGGTCGTCCGTCCGGATAACGGTCTGTCACGTCCCGAGCAAACCACGTGAGTGAGGCCGTCTCCTCGGGTGCAAGCTTCTCCCAGCCGAACGCACCCCACGCCTCCTTGGTACGCAGCGTTCGGCTTACTCGACCGTGACGGTCTTGGCGAGGTTCCGCGGCTGGTCGACGTTGAGGCCGCGCAGGCGCGCGATCCGGTAGGCGAGGAGCTGGAGCGGCAGCACCGCCAAGACCGCCTGCAGGAAAGGATGCGTGCGCGGCACGAAGATGACGTCGTCCGCGTGGTGCTGGATGTCCTCGTTCCCGTCGGTGGCAATCGCGATCACCTGGGCGCCCCGGGCACGGGTTTCCTGGATGTTGGAGACCACCTTGTCGTAGACGTGCGAGTCCGTCGCGACGCAGACGACCGGCGTCGACTCGTCGAGGAGCGCGATCGGCCCGTGCTTCATCTCGCCGGCCGAATAGGCCTCGGTGGGAATGTATGAGATCTCTTTCAGCTTCAGCGCGCCCTCGAGGCAGACAGGCAGCCCGATGTTTCGGCCCAGGTACAGGAAGAAGGGCTTGTCGAAGTGCCGCCGTGCGATCTCCTCGATCGGGTGGTCGCCGTCGAGGAACGCCGCCATCTTGTCGGGGAGCGAATCGAGCTCATCGAGGAGGGACGCAATCTCCTCCTCGGGGAGCGTCCTGCGCACCTGGGCGAGCTTGAGCGCCACGAGATACAGCAGCCCGACCTGCGCGGTGAAGGTCTTGGACGCGGCGACGCTCGTCTCGAGTCCCGCGCGCGTGTAGAGCACGGAGTCGACCTCGCGAGTGATCTGGGTACCCATGAGATTCGTGATGCCGAGCGTGTGGGCGCCCGACTCGCGGGCGAGCCGCAGGGCGGCAAGGGTGTCCGCGGTCTCACCCGACTGCGAGATCCCGATCACGAGGGTGTCTTTCGAGAGCACCGGGTTGCGATAGCGCCACTCGCTGGCGATGTCGGGCTCCACCGGAATGCGCGCCCACTCCTCGAGCACGTAGCGGGCCACGACACCGGAGTGGTACGCCGTGCCGCAGGCGAGGATCACCACTCGCCGGAGATTGCGCAGCCGCTTGTCGGACAGGCCGAGGCCTTCGAGCTCCAAGCGTCCGTGCCGCACGCGGTCGCCGATCGTCTCGCGGAAGGCGTCCGGCTGCTCGTAGATCTCCTTGAGCATGAACGTCTCGTAGCCCTGCTTCTCGGCCCCTTCGTCGTCCCAGTCCACCTCCATCTCGTCACGTGGCACCTCGGCCCCGGTGGCGACGTCGATGAAGGTCGCGCCCTGTGGCGTGATGGCGACCACCTCGCCGTCCTCGATCAGCTGCACTCGGCGGGTCTCCCGCAGGAACGCCGCGATGGACGAGGCGAGGAACATCTCGTCGTCGCCGATACCCACTACCAACGGACACTCCAGGCGTGCACCGACGAGGAGGTTCGGGTGGTCGTGGTGGATGACGACGAAGGCGAAGTGGCCCTCGAGCTCCTTGTAGGCGGCCTCCACAGCGGTGACGAGGTCACCGTCGTAGTGGCGCTCGACCAGGTGGGCAACGACCTCGGCGTCGGTCTCGGAGCTGAAGGTGTGGCCATCGGACTCGAGCGAGCCCTTCAGCTCGCGATAGTTCTCGACGATGCCGTTGAGAACGATCGCCAGCCGCGAGTCCTCGCAGCCCGTGAGCGGATGTGCGTTCTGCTCGGCAACGCGACCGTGTGTGGCCCAGCGCGTGTGCCCGAGCCCGGTCGTCGAATGCGAGCCGTTGCTCCCAGCCGCCTCTTTCAGGACCTGGAGGTTGCCGACCGCGCGTACGTAGTCCAGACCTTCGTCCTCCAGCAGAGCAACGCCCGCCGAGTCATAGCCGCGATACTCCAGGCGCTCGAGGCCCTGCAGGAGAAGAGATTTACATTCTCGCGGGCCGACGTATCCAATGATTCCACACACCCTGAAGCTCCTTCCCCCGCTGTCTTGGGCCTCTCAACTTCCGGGTGAAGCCAATTCTGGTCGATGAATTCGCTGGAACGCCCCCCGAAACACAAGAAGCCCGGCTGCACCGGTCCCCGGCAGCGGGGATAGGTCAACCGAGCTCTCTGCGAACGAGAGTTGCGATCGTATCACAGGCCTCCTGCGCCTTTGCAAGCGCATCCGCCTCCGCCAGGATGCGGACCACAGGCTCGGTCCCCGATGGCCGCACGAGCACGCGGCCACGCCCGTCGAGCTCCGCGTTCAGGCGCTCCGCGGCTTGCACGACCGACGTGGGGAGCGCCGTCGTGGCCACGGGGACGTTCTCCTTCACCTGCGGATAGTGAGTCATCGCCGTGGCCGCTTCGGCCAGCGAGCGGCCTCGGAGAGCTGCGCAGAGGAGGAGCGCAGCGGCGAGACCGTCGCCCGTGACGTGATGGCGCAGGTACACGATGTGCCCGGACTGCTCACCGCCGAGCACACCGCCTTCACGGCGCAGCGCCTCGAGCACGTAGCGATCACCGACGTCGGTCGTGAGCACGCGGATGCCGCGCTCTCGCATGAGCGCGTGAAAGCCCAGGTTGGTCATGACCGTGACCGCTACGAGATCTACCCCGAGATGCAGGACCAGAATCGCCAGGATCGCGTCCCCGTCGACGATCTCGCCGGCCGCGTCGAGGGCGAGCATGCGGTCACCGTCACCGTCGAACGCGATGCCGAGGTCGAAGTCCCCTGCCCGTACGATGCGCTGGAGGAGTGAGAGATCGGTCGCGCCGCAGCCGGCGTTGATATTGGTTCCGTCGGGCGAGGCTCCAACGGTTACGACCCGAGCGCCGAGCCGCTCGAACGCTCCCGGGGCGATATCCGAGTACGCACCGTTGGCGCAGTCGAGCGCAACCCGAAGCCCCGACAGGTCGGCGCCGAAGTGCTTGAGCACGTACTCGAGATAACGCTCCCCCGCCGTCTCGTCGCGCTCCACGACGCCCGTGCCGGTGCCCTCGGCGTCGAGCAGAGCCTCGATTTCCTCCTCCGCCGAGTCCGAGAGCTTCCGGCCCTGGCGGTCGAAAAGCTTGACGCCGTTGTACTCGGCTGGGTTGTGCGATGCCGAGATCACTGCGCCCAGTCCGCCCTTTCCGAGCAACGCCACCGCGGGAGTGGGCAATACGCCCCCGAGCACGACCTTCGGGCTAGCCGTCTGGGCGCCGTGCACGAAAGCCTTTTCCAGCGCAGGGCCGGAGGCTCGCGTGTCGCGTCCGACGAGCACGCGACTGGACTGGCCCCAGAGGGCAGCCGCACGCCCCAGGCGCTCGACCAAGTCCGACGTCAGGCTCTGACCGACGACGCCCCGGACGCCGTCAGTGCCGAAATACCGGCGCGGCAACTAGCGCTTGCTGAACTGAGGCGCCTTGCGAGCCTTGTGAAGCCCGGCCTTCTTCCGCTCAACGATGCGGGCGTCGCGCGTCAGGAACCCCTCGCGCTTCAGTGGCACTCGGAGGGCCGGATCGGCCTCGACGAGGGCGCGGGCGATGCCGTGACGTACGGCACCTGCCTGGCCACTCGGACCGCCGCCGTGGACACGGACGCGGATGTCGTACGTTCCCTCGGCTTCGGCGACCTTGAGCGGCGCAAGCGCGAGCACGCGATGCGCCGGGCGCGGAAAGTAGTCCTCGATCGTCCGGCCGTTGAACCAGGTGACACCGTCGCCGGGTCGCAGAATTACCCGCGCGACAGACGTCTTGCGCTTGCCCGTTCCCATGTACTGCGCGAGTTCCGACACTATCGACCGACCTCCAGTGGTTGTGGCGCCTGGGCCTCGTGCGGATGCTCCGGGCCAGCGTAGATCTTGAGCTTGCGAATCTGGGCCCGCCCCAGGCGGTTCCGAGGAAGCATCCCCTTCACGGCCTTGCGCAGAACCTCGGTAGGGCGGCGTCGCAGTTCCTCCCGCAGCGGCCGGCTCCTGAGCCCGCCGGGGTAGCCAGAGTGGCGGTAATACATCTTGTCGTCGAGCTTCTTGCCCGTGACCCCCACCTTCTCGGCGTTGATCACCACCACGAAATCGCCCGTGTCGACGTGCGGGGTGTACTCCGGCTTGCGCTTGCCTCGCAGCGTGTCTGCGATCTGCGTGGCTAGTCGCCCGAGCGTCTGCCCCTCGGCGTCGACGAGATACCATCGGCGATCGAGCTCGCCCGGCTTTGCATTCCACGTTTTCATGTCACAGAAAAGCGGCGGACAGGCGTCCGCCGAGCGCCGATAGTAGCACGGTGGACACGGGGGAAAACGATGTTTTCCCCCGTGCGCCCCCTTTCCTTCATCACGGGTGGAAACGATGTTTTCCCCCCTGCGCCCCCCTTCCTTGCCGCAGCGAACCCCAGCTCGCATTGCCGGACGACGCGCCCGGCTGAACCCTGGCGCTGGGGTTAGCTCCGGCGGACATCTCCTGGGGCCAGGCCCCTGGACACGCCTTGTGCTCGCATGGCTTCGGTGGGCGAGTGTTACGCCGGGCCCGGGCTGGCCGCCAGGCCTTTGCCCGGTCGCCCTACGATCCACAGCGCCGGGAGGACGACGAGCACCGTGGCTGACAGCGCGAGGGTCACGACACCGAAGCTGCTGTACGCCAGGCCGCCGAAGAGTGCCAAACCGGCCCCCACGAAGCTCGAGAGCTGGTCGGAGAGACCCACAAGGCGTCCGCGCTCGGAGGGCCGGGCAAGCGAGACGAGCTGCGTCGTGGCGGCGACGAAGGAGACGTTCCATCCGAGCCCGAGCCCCACGAGCGACAGGCTCATGCCGGTCAACCCGTCCAGCCAGACGAGGCTCAGCGTCGAAAGCGCCATAACGGCGAGTCCGAGCGCGAGAGCGACACGGCGCCCCATGCGGTCGATGAGATCGCCGGTGACGAGCACGAGCCCGTACATGCCCACGATGTGCGCGCTGATGATCGTGAAGACGTCGCTCTGGTGATGGCCGTGACCTACCGCGACATACCCCGTGAGGTTCATGACGCCGACCATTACGGCAAAGCTGGCCACCGCCGCGACGAGCGCCGTCCCGACACCGGGGCGCCTGACGAGCTCGCGCAGCGGCGCAGCCGGGCTGTCGTCGATCGGCTCCCCCGGATGTGACGAGCCGATCACCTTCGGGTCCGGCCGGACACCGAAGGAGAGAATCAGCCCGCCGAGCATGAAGAGACTTCCCGAGAGCCAGGGAAGCGCCAGCTCGTCCGCCGTGAGCTCCCGCCCGGAGAAGAGAGGGCCGAAGACGAGCGGGCCGAAGACGGCCCCGGCCACGGCCCCGAAGAGGACGAGCGACATACCGCGGGCCCGCCGCTCGGGAGGGAACATCTCTGCGGCAGCGGCGCGTGAGAGCAGCACAACGGCCGCCGATGCACCCGCGCAGGCGAAGCCGAGGATGACGAGGGCTGCCGAGCCGATCCGGCAGCCGAGCGCGGTGACCATCGAGCCGGCCATGCCGGTCGCGAACGCAGCGCGAATGACGGGCATTCGCCCGTAGCGGTCCATCGCGCGCCCGGCCGGAAGAGCGGCGAGAGCACCCGCGCACAGGAAGATGGCGGGCCCAAGGCCGAGGATGCCCTCGATCCCCGTCACCGCCACGAGCGTGATGGTCGCGAGCGCCACCGAGAGCTGGAACATCCCCGAGAGGCATACGAGCCCGCCCGCGAGCAGCAACGCGTTCCGCCGTACCGGGTAGTCCGTCACCGCGCCAGCGTGCCAGATGCAGGTTGAGTGGGGACGATGCTCGAGACGTTACGTGCGGCCACGATCGGGCAAGATCGGTTCGTGATCCAGGTACGAACCCTCACGGACGGCGGACAGGCGCCGCTCGACATCGCCACGGCGATAGCCGACTTCGTGGCCCCAGCCCGAACTGCACTCGATCTGGCCCAGTACGACTTCCATCTCAGCGCCGGGCCGCGCCGGGTAGTCACCGACGCCCTCAGGGCGGCCAGCGAACGCGGGGTCAAGGTGCGAGTGATGTACAACGTCGATCACCGGAATCCGATCCCCGTTCCACCGCCGCCCGAGCCGGACACGGTGCTGATCCGATCGCTCGGCGTACCGGAGCGGGCGATCGCTGGCGTCCCCGACCTCATGCACCACAAGTACGTGGTTCGAGATAGCGAAGCCGTCTGGACCGGATCGATGAACTGGACGGACGACTCGTGGTCGCGCCAGGAGAACGTCGTCATGGTCGTGCAGTCGGACGCCGTGGCTGCACGGTTCGCCGAGAACTTCGAGGAGCTATGGACGACCGGAGCCGTCGAGCAAAGCGGGTTCGTGAAGCCGGTACCGCTCGATGTCTCGGGCAAGGCGGTGCGCACATGGTTCACGCCCGGCCACGGAGAGCCGCTCTCGCACCGGATCGCCAAGGCGATCGGGCGAGCCCGGAAGGTGCGCATCTGCTCCCCCGTGATCACAACGGCGCCGGTGCTCGCGACACTGGCTCAGATCATCTCCGAGGGCCGTGTAGACGTCGCCGGCTGCGTCGACCAACCCCAGATGCACGGCGTTATCGGACAGTGGCGCGAGAACGGGAACGCCGCGTGGAAGCTGCCTCTGCTGGAAACCGTGCTGCGGGGGCCTTTCTCCGCCAAGCCTTCGACACCCTGGCGGCCCGACGGCAGTCTCCACGACTTCATGCACGCCAAGGTCACCGTCGCGGACAACGTCGTCTTCGCCGGCAGCTTCAACCTCTCGCGCTCGGGAGAGCGCAACGCGGAGAACGTGCTCGAGATCCACGACGCCGCGCTGGCCGAGCGGCTGGCCACGTATATCGACGGCGTGCGGGCGCTCTACGGGCCGGCGACGATCGACGCGTAACGGACTGGCTCGCGGTCAGGCAGGGGAGCCGGCCGCGCGAGCGTGCTGGTGGCCCACGTGCCGCTCGAGCGCCGGCGCCAACAAGGTGAGGACGGCGACCAGCTCGAGCAGGAAGAGGAGGAAGAACTTCACATCGAAACCGAGCGTCGCCCCGTCGCCGAACGGCGTCCCAAGGGCGCCGATCAAGACGCCGAAGACAGCAGGGACGAAAGCAATCCACCACCCGACCCGCGACCCGCGCAGCAGAAGTAGGAGCGTGGCGGCGAGCGTCGCCAGGGCAGTCCACACGGAAGCCCGGTTCGTGGGATAGCCGGGTGCCACCTTGATCCAGCCGAGCGCCGCGGCGGACGCGACGCCATAGAGAGCGATCAGAACGCGTGCATCACCGCTGGTGCGGAACCGGCTCAGGCGCCCTCGCATTGTCGAGATCGTACCGGGCTCGAGACCGGCCTACGCTCCCGCTTGCAGGCTGTGGCCGCCTCTGGCGCCTATGCAGTCACGGGACGACCGGGCGAGCAGAAGCGCCAGCCTAACGACGGCGAGCACGAACATGACCGCCAGGGAAGCCTCGTAAACGGCCACCAGCAGGAGAGCCAGTACGCCGAGCACGTCAAGCCCCAACGCAATGACCCATGCGGTGGGCGACCCGCGCAACAGATAGAGAACCAGGACCGCGCTGAGGACGAGCCAGTAACTCACCCCGCCACCGTGCTCGACAGAGTCGCCGGGCAGAGCGACGTACGCGTGCTGGAGCGCGAGCGCGGCCACGTAGCCCCAGATAGCGAGAGGGACCTGGCCTCGCACGCTCATTCCCACTCGATCGTGGCTGGCGGCTTGGAGGAGATGTCGAGTACGACGCGGTTCACGCCTGGGATCTCGTTGATGATCCGGCTCGAGATCGTCTCCAGGAGGTCGTAGGGAAGCCGCGCCCAGTCGGCCGTCATCGCGTCCTCGGACGTGACGGCCCGAATCACGATCGGGTAGGCATACGTCCGCTCGTCGCCCTGGACGCCCACCGAGCGAATGGCCGGAAGGACGGCGAAGCTCTGCCAGAGCTCCCGGTAGAGCCCTGCCCGCCGTATCTCCTCCTGGAGTATGGCATCCGCTTCTCTCAGGATCTCGAGCCGCTCCCCGGTCACCTCGCCGACGATGCGGATGGCGAGGCCGGGCCCGGGGAACGGTTGGCGCCAGACCATCCGCTCCGGCAGCCCCAGCTCCTCACCGACTCGGCGCACCTCGTCCTTGAACAGCAGGCGCAGCGGCTCGACGAGCTCCATGTCCATCTCTGCCGGAAGGCCACCCACGTTGTGGTGCGACTTGATCTTGGCCGCCACTCCGTTGCCCGCACCACCTCCCGACTCGATTACGTCCGAGTAGAGCGTCCCCTGCACGAGATAGGGAACGTGTCCCAGACGCCGTGCCTCCGCCTCGAAGACGCGGATGAACTCCTCTCCGACGCGCGTGCGCTTCTCCTCTGGATCCGCGACCCCTGCAAGGCGTGCGAGAAAGCGCTCCTCCGCGCGAACGTGCACGAGAGGGACGTGGAAGTGGCCGTGAAAGGTCTCGACCACCTGGACTGCCTCCTCCTTGCGGAGCAGGCCGTGGTCGACGAAGACGCAGGTCAGCTGCTCGCCGACGGCGCGGTGCACGAGCAGAGCGGCGACGGCGGAGTCCACGCCGCCCGAGAGCGCGCACAGCACCTGGTCACCACCCACTTGCGCCCGGATGCGCTCGACCTGCTCCTCGATCACCGCAGTCGCCGTCCAGGTGGGACTCGCCCCGGCCACGCGGTAGAGGAAGTTCTTCAGCAGATCGTGTCCATACGGAGTGTGAACGACCTCCGGGTGGAACTGCACGCCGTACACGAGCCGCTCGTGATCCTCAAACGCTGCGATCGGGGTCGACGGGGAGCCGGCCACCACGCGCGCGCCGGCCGGCGGTGCGACGACCGAGTCGCGATGGCTCATCCAGCACGTCAGCTCGCTGGGTAGACCTGCGAACAGCGCGCTTTCCTCGGCGCGGAGCTCCGTCCGGCCGAACTCCGATACGCCGGTGCGGTCGACGCGTCCGCCGAGCTCCTGCGCCATGAGCTGCATTCCGTAGCAGATGCCGAAGGTTGGGACGCCGAGCTCGAACAGGTCGGGATCGACCCGCGGCGCGCCGTCCGCATACACGGACGCTGGTCCACCGCTCAACACGATCGCCAGCGGGTTGCGGGCGGCCACTGCCTCGGGCGTGATGTCGTGCTCGACGAGCTCGGAGTACACGCGGCACTCGCGCACGCGGCGCGCGATCAGCTGCGAGTACTGGCCGCCCAGATCGATGACCAGCACCGGCCGCTCCTCGAGCGCCCGTCCCCGCTCCGCCTGAAGCTCAGCGGCCTGGGCCATCAGCGGGGATGGTAGTTCGGAGCTGCTTTCGTGATGGCGACGTCGTGCGGGTGGCTCTCGCGGTAACCCGCTCCGGTGACGCGCACAAAAGTGGCGCGCTTCAGATCCCCGATCGTCGGCGTACCGCAGTAGCCCATCGCCTGCCGGAGACCCCCGACGAGCTGGTGCACGACGTCCCGGAGCGCGCCCTTGTAGGGCACGCGCCCTTCGATGCCCTCGGGGATCAGCTTGCCGGCCTCCTCGACCTCCGCCTGGAAGTAGCGGTCCTTCGAGTAGGAGCGCGCCTTCATGGCGCCGAGCGAGCCCATGCCGCGGTACTCCTTGAACCGTTCGCCCTGGCGCAGCACGATCTCGCCCGGCGTCTCGTCGGTTCCGGCCAGAAGCCCCCCCAACATCACGCAGTCGGCGCCGGCCGCGACCGCCTTCGCAATGTCGCCCGAGGTCTGCATACCTCCGTCGGCGATCACCGGGATGTCATACCGGGCCGCAGCGCGGGCGCAGTCGTAGACGGCGGTGATCTGAGGAACACCAACCCCCGTAACGACCCGGGTCGTGCAGATGGCGCCCGGGCCGATGCCGGCCTTGACGGCATCCGCGCCCGCCTCGATCAGCGCTTCGGTCGCAGCTGCGGTGGCGATGTTGCCGGCGACCACCGGCACGTCCCAGCGCTCCTTGATCGCGCGTACGGTCTCGAGGACGCCGCGCGAATGCCCGTGCGAGGTGTCGACGACCAGCGCGTCGACGTCTGCCTCCACCAGCGCCTCGGCTCGTTCCAGCCCCTCGGAACCCACGCCCACCGCTGCGGCGGCGCGCAGGCGGCCGCGGTCGTCCTTCGTCGCCAGCGGGTGCTGGATCCGCTTCTGGATGTCCTTGACCGTGATGAGACCCTTGAGCCGTCCGTCGGGGTCGACCACCGGCAGTTTCTCGACCTTGGTGCGGTGCAGGACCGCGCTCGCCTGCTCCAGCGTCGTCCCGACCGGAACGGTGACCAGGTCGCGACTGGTCATGAGCGCGGAGACCGGCTGGGCCGTGTCACGCTCGAAGCGCAGGTCACGATTGGTGAGGATGCCGACGAGCAGGCCCGACTCGTCCGTGATGGGGACGCCGGAGATGTGGTAGGTGGCCATCAGATGAAGCGCGTCGGCCACTCGGTTGTCGGGCCGCAGCGTGACCGGCTCGACGATCATGCCCGCCTCGGAGCGCTTGACCTTGTCGACTTCGGCTACCTGCGCCTCGATGGACAGGTTGCGGTGGATCACGCCGATACCGCCCTCGCGGGCGAGCGCGATCGCCATCGCTGCCTCGGTCACGGTGTCCATCGCGGCGGAGGCAATCGGGATTTCGAGCGAGATTCCGCGCGTCAGGCGGCCCCGCGTGGACACGTCGCCGGGGAGGACATCCGACTCGGCCGGCACGAGCAGCACATCGTCGAAGGTGAGTCCCTCACGGGCGAGCTTCTCGTCGAGTGCGACGAGTCGCTCGAGCTCCACTTGCCCGAGCTCAAGCCCCACGGGCAGTTCCTCCAGGCCCTGTGGACAGGCCCTTAATGCACGAAACCCAGGCGCCACCGGGTCGCCTGGGCTCGAGTACCGCTCGTGCTTCGCCTCTCAACTGAGACCGATCCTACCAAGGCGACCTGACAATCGACCGCGTGCGGCGGTCAATTCTCTGGCGAGCGCGCTTCGAAAAACCCTCACCGAGCCGGGTGGGCTTCAGCGCCCGCGGCCACGGGCTCGAGGTCCAGCACCTCGACAGCAGCCGTTAGGGACCCGAGCTCGCGTCCTGCGAAGCGGCCCGCGCCCACCTCCAGCGTCGCCGCCGTACCGGCCGCGACGGCGCCGCGCAGCGCGTCTTCGATAGGTCGGCCTGCGTAGCGGGCAGCCAGGAACCCGGCGAGCAGCACGTCACCCGCTCCCAACGGCGAGACTGTCTCGACCCGCGGCGCCACGGCGTGAAGCCGATGCAGCGCGCGCTCCTCGCGCATGAGTGCGAAGCAGCCCGACTCCTCGGTGATGAGGACGTTGCGGGCTCCCATCTCGGCGATCCGATCTAGCGCGCCGACGAAATCCTGTTCGTCCTGGAATTCCTGTCCGACCAGGCCTTCGGCCTCGCGCTGGTTCGGCGAGACCAGAAACGGCTCTGCCTCGGTTCCGAGCCTGAGGGACTCGCCCTCGCCGTCCAGAACGGTCTGCACGCCGAGACGATTGAGGTCGCGAATCGCTTCCGCGTAGAAGCTCTCCGAGACACCGCGGGGCAGCGTTCCGGCGAAGACGACGATCGTCGCCCCGCGCGCGAGGTAGAGAATCTTCTCGCGGAGCACCAGGAGCTCGTCGGCCTGCACGTACGGCCCCCATTCATTGATCTCCGTGAACGTCCCGGCCATGCGGTCGACGACCGCCGTGGACGTCCTGGATTCGTCTCCGATGCGAACGAAGTCGTTCAGAATGCCCTCGCTGGTCAGCTCCTCGACGATTCGAGTGCCCGTACGCCCACCTGCGAACCCGGTGGCCACGACAGGGACGCCGAGCTCCTTCAGCGCGCGCGCGATGTTGATGCCCTTGCCGCCGGCGAGGGTGAGGCTGTCACTCGCGCGGTGGCGGTGCCCGCGCTGAAAATTCGGGACCGTGAGCGTGCGGTCGACGGCCGCGTTCACGGTCACAGTGACGATCACGCGCTCACCTCAGCCGATCCAACCCCCCATGCGCTCGAGAACCTCTTCGGTGTACCACGCCACCCTACCCCCGACCCCCGGGCGGGAGGCGGACCGGGCCGCCACGAGCGGACGGGATCCCAGCAGGCGCGAGCCCTCGTAGATCCTGATCTCGCCGAGGCGCTGGCCCCGGGTGACCGGCAGCGCCACGAACGCCTGGGCGATCACACGCTCGCGCAGAGAACGATCGACACGCACCACGCGCACGAGCGGGCGAGTGGCGACGAGCGGCACCGGGGCACGTCCGTACGCCGTCTCCGTGCGGGCGTATACACGACCAGCCGTCACCAGGGCCACGGGCCGGTAGCGCGCGAGCGCCCACGTCAGCAGACCGGCCAGGTCCTCGTTGCGCTCACTGCGGGAAGGGCCGCCGAGCAGGGTGGCGTAGATCGTGAAGCCCGGCCCGCGGGCGGCCGCGACCTGCGACCAGCCCGCTGCGGCAGTGTGACCGGTCTTCACTCCGAGCACACCCGGAAAGCTCGCCAGCAGATCGTTCCAGGTGTGCAGCGTGCGGCCACCGGCGATGGTGTCGGACCGCCGTCGCACGATCTGCCGGACGACCGGCTGCTGCATCGCGATCCGCGCCAGTCTCGTGACGTCCCGCGCGCTCGAGACGTGGCCGGGCACGTCGAGGCCGTCCGGCCGCACGAAGCGGGTGTCGGTGAGCCCGAGCTGGCGTGCACGTTCGTTCATGAGGCTCACGAAGCGCCCCTGGCTTCCCCCGCCCACGTGCGCCGCAAGAGCTCCAGCAGCATCGTTCGCGCTCTGAATGAGCGCCGCTTCGACGAGGTCTCGGACGGTCAACTGCTCACCCGGGCGCAGGTTGATCGTGGAGCCTCCCGCGAGCGTCGCGGATGCGGGCACGGTGACGAGATCCGTGAGCGACGTTCGCTCGAGCGCGACGAGCACCGTCATGAGCTTGGTGATGCTTGCGATCGGAACCCGCGCACGCTCTCGGTGGCGAAAGAGCACCTCGCCGTTCGACCCGTTCTGAACGAAGACAGCTGTGGCGTCGACCTTCGGTGGCCCCGCGAAGCCGACCGGCGCGGCGAAGAAGAGCGCTGCCGCGGGCACGAGCGCAGCCGCGCGAACGCCCGAGACTCGACGAGGAAGGGCGGACAGGCCCCTAAGCAACGCGGATCCGCTGG
>JACCTQ010000225.1 GCA_013812265.1 Actinomycetota bacterium | reverse complement strand
TGCCGCCTCGGGGGGCATGCAGCGTCCAGTTGTCGTCCGACCAGACCGCGCCGGCCGTCGCTCCGGTGCAGATCGCGCACGGCGGGCCGCCCGGCTCGCCGCGGCGCGGTGGTTCCGGGATCTGGCGCGGGCCTGGCTCGCGTGGGACGAGTGGCTCCGCATAGGGCATGCTCATGTCGTTTCCTTTCCTCGTTTGCTGTCGATTTCTGGCTGCGGCGCGACCCCGTTCAGGACGACGCCAACCACGCGGGCTCTCGCCCGGTCGGCTGGCCATTCATGGCGCCCGCGGAGGTGGACGTAGGTCCAGGCGACAGCGTTGAAGAGAACATCGGCGGTCTCGACGACGTCCTCGTCCGTGTCGAGCGAACCGTCCGCCACGCCTTCGCGCAGGAAGGTGATGAAAGGGCGGAGGTAGTCCGGTGGCTGCCCGGGAGCTCGCTCCTGGTGGAACGCTTCGTCCGTCGCGAGCAGCAGCGGCAGATGGCGGTCGACGAGCTCACAGAGCGCCTCGAGCCCCTGTACGAGCCGCTCGCGCCCGCTACCACCTGCGGTCAGCACGGGATACATGATCTTGCGGAAGTCCTCAGCGAGCTCCCCCACGAGCGCGCCGATCAGCGTCTCGCGGGTCAGGCCCTGGCGCCAGAGCGTCGAGCGTGCGCGCCCCGCCGCTTCGGCGACGCGTTCCAGGGTCAAGCCGTCCCAGCCCCGCTCGCGGAGAACGCTGATCGCCGCTCGGCGAAGCTCGCCGTCGACGGTTGGGGCGGCTGATCCATGCACCATGTGTGATTTATATACGCAACATCTATGTTGCCGAGACAAGGAGGGAGACATGTCCGACCCGACGCCCGATCAACCGCTCACCGGTAGGGTCGCTTTGGTAGCAACCCGAGGCGCCGGACGGGCCATCGCGGTGGAACCCGCCCGAGCAGGCCCGTTTGTCTACGCCACTGGACGCAGCAGCAAGGTCACCGGCCCTCGGACATGGATCGTCCCGCGTACGTTGGGCGGGCGCCGCCCTGGCTTCCGACCCCGATCTCGCGCGGTACGCGGGCAAGGTTCTCTCCAGCGCCGAGCTGGCCAGGACCTACGGTGTCACCGACACCGATGGCACCCAGCCCGACTGCTGGCCCTACCTGGTGGAGATCCAGGAAAAGAACAGGCCCGCGACCGAGCTCGGCTACCGCTGACCCGTGCCAGTGCGGCGGCAGGTGGCGTGCCGAACGCGAGGTGACAACGCCTCGCAGCGAACCTGCCCGAGCCGATGCTAGTGCACCCGTCCGTAAGTTTGGTGCGTGATCCGGGGGATGGATCGTCGTTCGTGGCAAGGACGCAGGGAGTCCCGATAGTGGTTCTATCGGGACGACCGAGGACGCAGCCACGGGCGGCGAGACGCCGCCGGGCGCGTGCCTGAACTTGCGGACGGGCGCGCTAGAGCTCGAGAAAGGACTCGAAGCCGCCGAAGATCATGCGCTTGCCGTCAAACGGGGCGTCTCCATCGAGTTGGCCAGGCGAGGATCCTCCATCACCTTGGCATTGATCGCGTCACGCACTTCACGGGAGGGATAGGTGATCCACGCGAAGATCACGATCTCATCCTCCTTCGCCTGCACCGCGCGGGGGAACGAAGTGAGCTCCCCATGAGGCGTGTCGTCGCCTGTGCACTCCACGTAGGACAGCGCCCCGTGCCCCTTCCACACGGCACCTGCGGTCCTCGCCATGTCCTTGTAGGCCTCGAGGCTCGCCCGCGGCACCGGGATTACGAACCCATCGACGTAGGGCGTTGTGATCCTCCTTTCGCTCTGTTGAGCTGAGCCGAATCTCGGAGCACCAAGCCTAAATCACGGAAGCCGACGCCCGGACTCGAACCGGAGACCCCTTCATTAGGAGCGTGACCGGGTGTCGCCCCAGGCCGGTCGTGGTAACGCGAAGGCACATGGCTCCGAGGGATCGCGCCCCCCGGCGGCGGCCGACGACCTCGAACGACACGGAGGAGGGTCCGCTTGGCGACGCCCTCCTCCACGCCCGGCCGAGCTACGCCGCCTACCTTGCCGATTCAGCCGGTGCGAACGTTCATCACCTCGACGTCCTCAGGCTGAATCTCTGAGGGTGACATCCCAGCTTCGCGCAACGCCTCCTGGAACTCGGGCCGCTCGAATGCCGCCTGCGACTGTTCCAGCGACTCCCAGACGTTGATCACCTGAATCCCGTTCGGCCTCTTGAGCGCGATGTGCGCGACCAGTCCGTCGGCGAGCGGCTGCTCATTCATCCGCCCCGCGACGACTCGGTACTGGCGCTCCAACTCCTGCGGATCACCTTCACGTGTCATGACTCGAGCGATCGGCACCAAATCCTCCTTCAGTTGACCATGTGTGGGCCAGCATGCCCCCTCACACCACTTGGACACGCGAGAGAATCCAGCGGCGCTGTAATGTCGCCGGATCGTGGGAAGACTCGCCCGCCTCGCCGTCCACCACCGGCTCGTCGTGATCGGCACCTGGCTCCTGCTTACGGTCGTCGGCGGCTACGCCGCGGGTCAGCTCGCCGATCGCTGGCTCGAGGACTTCTCGATCCCCGGTGCGGACGGCTACGAGGCGAATCAGCGGGCCGTCCAAGAGCTCGGCAACGGCGAGCTCTTCCCGTTCGTCCTCGTCCTCCGAGCCAAGGGCGACGTGACGAAGGTGCCCGGGGTCGAGGAGGCGATCGAGAAGACGGCAGCCGCCAACCCGGACTCGCGCGTCAGCTCGTTCTTCAACACGGGCGACGACGTGTATGTCTCGGACGACCGGACTGTGATGTTCGCGAACGTCTACGCGGCAGGCGAGGTGGGTATCGAGGGGATCGACGTCGGGCCGACCGAGCGGGCGCTCGAGGCGGCGCTGCCGCCAGGGGTGGAGGGCTACGTGAGCGGGATCGATGGGCTCAACGCGGAGTCGAGCGAGGGCGAAGGAGGTTCCGAGCCGCCGAGCGTGCTCGTGGAGGCGCTGATCGGCGGCGTCGGCGCGCTCGTAATCCTGCTCTTCACCTTCGGCACGTTGCCCGCGATAGCCATGCCTCTGCTGATCGCGCTCGTCTCGATCCTGAACACGTTCACGCTGGTCTGGGTACTGACCTACGTGACCGACGTTTCGATCGTCGTCTCCCGCTGCCCTTCATCCGCTCGATCGGGATCGGCGGCATGCTGATCCCGACCGTGTCCGTCTTGACGACCATCACGCTGCTCCCCGCGCTTCTGTACACGCTCGGCCCGCGGATCAACAGCCTGCGCGTGCTACCGAAGCGGCTCGTCGAGGGAAGCGACGACCCGGAGAAGGGCTTCTGGAACCGCTGGGCGCGAACCGTGATGCGCCGGCCGCTCGCCGTGGGCGCTGCGGGGATTGCGATCGTGGCGCTGCTGCTCTTCTACGGCTTCCAGCTCAACCCGGCGGACGCGAAGGCGGAGGACCTTCCGGGCGGCGGTGCAGCGCACCAGGGCGCTCGGCTGCTGACCGAGGCCGGGATCACCCCGGGCGTTCACAAGCCGTTCCAGATCGCCGTCGACGGGGACGCAACGC
>JACCTQ010000195.1 GCA_013812265.1 Actinomycetota bacterium | reverse complement strand
CCCGCCATACCGCTAACCCCTCGACTACTAGCCCTGGTCGACCGTGCAGGTGAGCCCGACGCCGGTCACAGGACCGCTCAACGCGTTCACGACGGCGCAGATCTGCACCGCGACGTTGTTGTTCTTCACCTCGAGGTTGAGGTTGTTGAGGACGCCACCGTCGATCAGGTCGAAGACGATGATGTTGATGAGCGCCATCATGTCGCGATCTGGAAGCTCGAACGCCGCCTGGCTCTCGAGTTCCTCCACGCTCATTGTTCTCTTCTCGAGCAACATTAGCTCCTCCTTAATGGGTGGTTGGTTCGCGATGACTCATCTGCTCGTTACTGCGTGACGGTGCAGCTGAGCTCGAGCTGCGGCGTCGCGCTCAGGAGGTTCACGACCGCGCAGACCTGCGCAGCGACGTTGTTGTTCTTGACCTCGATGTTGAGGTTGTTCAGGACGCCACCGTCGATCACGTCGAAGACGATGATGTTGATCAGCGCCATCATGTCGCGATCCGGAAGCTCGAACGCCGCCTGGCTCTCGAGCTCCGCGGTATTGAGTGTTCTCTTCTCGAGCATGTATCTCCTCCTCTGACCCCCCCGCCGCAGGGAAGAGGTCGTCTAATTGGGTCTGAGACGTTCTCGACCCTATCTAAGACAGCTATGTCTCGTCAAGTGAGTACAGTAGGCTTCCTCTAGACACCTATGTCCCAGCCCGACCCTGCTCCAGTGCTTGCCTCCGACGTAGCGCGTGCTGCGGAGCCCCGCGCTGCGAACCCCTCGCTGCAGCAGCGGGTAGCAGCTGCCATTCTCGAGGCGGCGGCTCGCGTCCTGACGGTCTCGGCAGGGCGGGCCAGCATGAGCGACGTCGCTGCGGCGGCAGGCGTTGCCCGGGCTACGGTTTATCGGTACTTCCCGAGCAGGCAGAGCCTGCTCGACGAGCTCGCTCGGCTAGCCGTAAACGACGCCGGCGCCCGGCTCGACTCGGCCAGGGTGGACGAGGTCCCGGCGGACGAAGGGGTCAGGCGCGCCGTCCGCGCGCTCGTCGACGTAGGTGATTACTTCGTCGTCCTTGCGCGCGAGCGCGTTCGAGCCGACCCCGAGGAGTTCGATCGCGGCGTCGCGATGCCACTACGCCGACTGGTCGAGCGAGCGCAGTCCGTGGGAGAGATACGCGGCGACATCCCGAGCGTCTGGCTCGCTGAGTCGCTCGTCGACCTTGTCGTGGGCGTGCTCTCGTCGACGCCGCTGCTGGGTAAGGAGGATACGATCGCGACGATTGCGAGCATGTTCCTCGACGGGGTGCGTGCTCGGTCATCCGCAGCTTCGGCGTCATGACCGGAGCTCGCACTCGCGGTCCGCTGACCCACACGGGGCCACGTTCCAACTGGGCCCGTGCAGCAGTCCCCGTTCGTTCAAGCCATAGAGGCCAAGGAGGAAAGCATGGACTTTGAGAACAGCGGTGTGGCGCAGCCGCGTCTACCCGCGCCCGCGATCGAGACCTCGCTTCTGCATGAGCTGATCGCGTATCTCCGCGAAAACCGCACGAACCTCCGCGAGCAGTGGGTCCGCCGCATCACCGACACGCGGCTACTCAGGGTGATGACGCCCGAGGAGATCTTCTCCGAGGTGACCGCGGTCTATGAAAACTACGTCGACGCGCTCGAGACGGGAAGTGTTGAGACATTGCAGGCATACGCGCGAGACCTCTCCGAGAGAATCATTCCTCGGGGCGTCGAGACGCACGAGGTCCTTGGAATCGTGCTGCTCTTGCGGGACGTCCTTGCACGTGCGCTCTTCGTCAAATATCAGCACGACACCGACCTGCTCACTCGCATCCTCGATGCGTACGAGCCCGCGGCAAACCGGATCGCGGTCACCGTCGGTGTGAGCTTCGTGGAAGAGCGCGAGCGGGTCATCCGCGAGCAGCAGGAGGCGATTCGTGAGCTCTCGACCCCGGTGCTTCAGGTGCGGGAACGTCTCCTGATTCTGCCGATCATCGGCGTTCTGGACTCGCCCCGCGCGCGCCAGCTCACAGAGCAGCTCTTGAGCGCGATCCAGTCGAACCGGGCCAAGGTGGTGGTCATCGACATTACCGGCGTCGCCACCATCGATGTCACGGTGGCAAACCACCTCGTCCAGGCCGTTGAGGCGTCGCGGCTGATGGGTGCGAGCGCGATCATTACGGGTCTTTCGTCCAAGATCGCGCAGACGCTCGTCGACCTCGGCGTCGACCTGAGCATGATGAAGACGGTCGGTGACCTCCAGGGTGGCCTCGAGGAGGCCGAGCGCGTGCTCGGATACAGGCCCATGGCAAAGGGCGCTTCCGCCAGCGAGGCCGCGGGCTGACTCGTCGATGTCCGTAGCGATTCTCCGGGAGCGCGATTACCTGATCGCCTCGATCCAGTCCGACCTCACGGACGCCGAAGTCTTGGAGCTGCGGGACACGCTCTCCGAGCGCGTGGGTCGATACCGGGCGCGCGGAATCGTCGTCGATGTCACCGCGCTCGACGTAATCGACTCGTTTGTCGCGCGATCCCTGGGGTCGATCGCTGTGACTGCGAGGCTCCGCGGGGCCGAGACGGTGATTGTTGGAATCCAGCCCGACGTCGCGATCGCAATGGTTCAGTTCGACCTCGACCTGGAGCCGCTCCGCACGGCCCTCGACCTCGACGAAGCGCTGACGCTGCTCGATCGCCGAACTCAGGGGGACGGCGAGGATGGAGGATGAGGTCCGCATTCCGATCACGTCGGATGCGGACCTCGTCCCGGCTCGGGCGGAAGGCCGCGCGCTGGCGAATTCGCTCGGGTTCTCTCGCACTGACGCGACTCTGATTGCCACCGCGATCTCGGAAGTCGCGCGCAACATTGTCGTGCACGCCGGCTGCGGCGAGATTCTCATGAGGCCACAGCGCGAGCACGACCGCTACGGTCTCGTCATCATCGCCCGAGATGCAGGCCCCGGCATTCGCGAGACCGAGGCGGTCTTGGAGCGCGGATACACGTCGAGGGCAGGTCTCGGACTCGGGTTGCCCGGGGCGCGGCGGCTGATGGACGAGTTCCACATCGTCTCGGAGCTCGGGAAGGGCACCACCGTGACGATGACGAAATGGCGATTTCGGGACGAGCTCGAGCGCCTGCGCGATAAGCGCCACCGCCGTGGTTGACGGAAGGGATGGGCGATCGCTCCAGTGGGGCGCCGCGACGAGGTCGCGGGCCGGTGAAGCGGTCTGCGGCGACCTAGCCGTCGTGACCCTAGCGGCCGACGGCGCGCTCGTGACCGCAGTGGACGGGCTGGGACACGGCCGCGAGGCGGCCCGAGCCGCGCAGATCGCCGGCGACGTCGTACGAACATTCGCCGGCGACGCGCTGACCTCCCTGGTACGACGCTGCCATGAAGCCCTGAGCCAGACTCGGGGTGCGGCGATCAGCCTGGCTTACATCTCGACGTCGGCCAGTACGGTTACGTGGCTTGGGATCGGCAGCGTGGAGGGGAGGCTGGTCACCGGTGGGCCGGTACCGCGCTCGAGGCGCTCGCTGGGGCTTGTGCGCGGCATCGTCGGCGATCAGCTGCTGCCCGTGAGACCGGCGACACTCGAGATCCGACGGGGCGACATCGTGATCCTGGCGACCGATGGGATCGACCGAGGCTTTGCGGATGCGCTCGACCCGTGGGGATCGCCTCAGGAGATCGCGGAAAGGATTCTGGTCAACCATGGGAAGGTGACCGACGATGCGCTCGTGGTAGTGCTCCGGTACCTTGACGGCCATCGATGAGCGCGAATATCGAGCGCTTTCGGACATCGTACGCGGCCGCATTTCGGTCGTACGCGCTCGCTCCGAGCGAGGCCGCGCTTCGCACAGCGTATGAACTAGGCCGCAACGCGGTCGGCCAGGGGCTGAGCATGCTCGACCTCGCCGTCGTGCACCACGACGCCCTGCTGTTGGCGCTTCGCCGAGCATCCGGCGTGGACGAGGCGGTGCAGCTCACGCGGTTGGGTGGGGAGTTCTTCCTCGAGGCGATCTCCGCATTCGAGATGGTTCAGCGGGGGTTCAGGGAAGCCCGGGACTCCGCCCTGCTCGAACGACGTCACGCGATGATGCTGCGTCAACTTTCCAACCTGCTCGCCGACGCGTCTCTCGCGCTCGATGCTTCGGACTCGCTCCAGGAGATGCTGCAGCTTGTGGCCGAGCAGGCGCGCGAACTTATCGGCGCGGACCACTGCCTGGCGACTGTGACGCTCGCGGGACATCGCCACTCAATAAAAGCGATCTCTTCCTCGGCGACGGATGCTGGTGCGACGGCTTTCGTCGCCTCGCACTCCAGACCGGAGCTCTTGCCGGGCGGGCGGCTGGCTACACCGCTTACTGCTCTCGACGGACGCGAGTTGGGGTCGATCCAGCTCTTTGGCAGACACGAGGGCGAATTCACGGAGGTCGACGAGGCCGTGCTCGTCAACCTGGCCCAGATGGCCGCAGCAGCTGTCGAGCGAGCATGGCTCTACCAGCAGGCGAGCTACGCTCCAAAAGGCTGACATTCCGCTCCTCCTTCTCTTCGGCGTCACTGCGGCGCTTTGTGCTTGTCGCGAGGCGCTAGGCTACGGCGCAAATCGCTTCGAGCGGCTGCTGGCACAAGGGTCACCCCACTCTCGTAACACTCTCACGCGCAATTCGTCCCCTCGCCTGGCGCGTGCCAAGCTCGGGCGAAGCGTCCATGCAGGGCCGCCGGTGCCCCGCGGCGGTTTAGTCGTTTCGGCCAGATCCATGACCCGTAACCGCTGGTCGTTGGGCAGGCCCGAGTGCTTGCCGTCGGGAAGGCGTTACTCGGGCTGCTTCGCCTCGCCCTCCCAGTAATCGACCGCGCTCTTGCGCAGAGCCAGCAGCTTGTCGTCTTCGTTGCCGGTCCACATGCCGATCTTGTCGCTGTCGGGATACACCACGACGGCCGGGTGGCTCACGGTCGAGAACATCAGGACGCGAACGGTGTCGTCGGTGCCGTTGCGGACGGCGTGCGCGCCCTCGGGGCCCGACGGGAAGCAGACAACGTCCCAGGGCTCGAGCTCGTCCGTTCCTGCTGGGTGACGCAACGTGGGCCTTCCCTCGAGTACGAGCAGCCATTCCTCCTCGGGGTACTCGTAGTGATACGGGCAGATCGACTGGCCGGGCGGCAGCTCGTACACGCTGGCTCCGAGCCGAGACGCCCCGATCAGCTTGCCGAAGCGCTGCATTCCCGATCGAAAGCCGTCGGGGTCGTCCGCGTCGTATTCGAACGTCGGCGAGGCGATGTTGAGGCGGCGCACCGTACGATCTTCGCACGTTCGAGCCGCCGCGCGCGGCGCGCTCTAGGATCGGTCGGTGCGCCCACGCCCGGCCAGGCTCGAGCGGCTTCCGCAGCAGTATTTTGCGGCGCTCCTCGCCCGCGTTGCGGCCACGGCCGCGAGCGACGGAGATCCTGTCGTGGATCTCGGGCGCGGCAATCCCGAGGCCGGCCCGCCCGAGCACGTGGTCGCCCGCCTGACCGAAGCAGCGAGGAAGCCGAGCGCGCACGGATACCCGCCTTTCCGGGGTCTTCCTGCTCTGAGAGAGGCCGTCGTCGCCCGCTATGCGACCGTCTACGGGGTTCAGCTCGACCCGCACCGGGAGGTCGCCGTCCTGCC
>JACCTQ010000187.1 GCA_013812265.1 Actinomycetota bacterium | reverse complement strand
ACGCTGGGGATCGCTCCTTCCTCCACGGGCGGCGACCCCGGTGAGACCGGCTGGGTCAGGCTGCCTCCTCCTGCCTTCCGCCGCCGGCCATGGCGATCCCGAGCTCCTCCTCCGGGACGTCCGGCGGGAGCTCTGCCACGAGCTCGCCTTCGTACATCACCAGTACACGGTCGGACAGCGACAGGATCTCCTCGATCTCGAGCGAGAGCAGGAGAACCCCCTTGCCTGCGTCGCGCTGCTCGACGAGCCTGCGATGCACGAACTCGATCGCACCCACGTCCAGCCCGCGGGTTGGCTGCGCCGCGATCAGGACACTGGGATCGCGCGAGACCTCGCGCGCGATCACGACCTTCTGCTGGTTTCCTCCGGAGAGGGACGACGCGAGCGTCTGCGGTTCTCCGCCGCGAACGTCGAACTCCTTCAGCAGCCGGCGGGCGCGCGCGACCAGGCTGCGCGGAAAGAGCCAGCCGAAGCGCGAGTCGGGTGGGTCGCGGTACTCGTGCAAAGCGAGGTTCTCGGCCAGGGAGAAGTCCAGGACGAGTCCCCGCAGGTGGCGGTCCTCCGGAATGTGCCCCACGCCGGAGTCGAGAATCGTGCGGACGCTGGCGGTCTGGAGCGGGCGGTCTCCCAGATGGACCGTGCCGCCCGCCGAGCGGCGCAGGCCAGTGAGCGCGTCGATGAGCTCGCTCTGGCCGTTCCCGTCGACTCCCGCTATGCCGACCATCTCGCCCGCTTTGACCTCGAACGACACGCCTTTCACCGCCTCCAGACCGCGGTCGTCGAGTACGCGCAAGCCGTCGACCTTCAGCAACGGCTCGCCCGGGACCGCCGGCTGCTTGTCCACCCGCAGCAGCACCTCCCGGCCAACCATCAGCCGGGCTAGGCTGGCCTCCGTCGCGCCCTCACGACGAAGCGTCTCGATCTTCTTGCCCCGGCGCAGTACCGTGACGCGGTCGGCGATCTCGAGCACCTCGTTCAGCTTGTGGCTGATGAAGATGATCGAGATGCCTTCGCGTCGCAAAGTGCCGAGGATGGCGAAGAGCTCTTGAGCCTCCTGCGGCGTCAGCACCGCCGTGGGCTCGTCGAGGATGAGGATGTCGGCGTTCCTGTAGAGCGCCTTCAGGATCTCGACGCGCTGCTGCTGGCCGACGGTGATGTCGTGGACGCGGGTGTTCGGGTCGATGGCGAAGCTGAAGGTGCGGGACAGCTCCTCGACTCGCCGGGCTGCCGCGCCCGTGTCGAGCAGGACTCCGCCGCGCGTGGGCTCCGTCGCGAGGACGATGTTCTCCGCCACGGTCATGACCGGGATGAGCATGAAATGCTGGTGCACCATGCCGATGCCGAGCTCGATCGCGGCCCTGGGCGAGTCGATCCGGACGGGTTTGCCGCGAACCAGGACCTCACCCTCGTCGGGGGCGTAGAGCCCGTAGACGATGTTCATGAGCGTCGACTTGCCTGCCCCGTTCTCGCCGAGCAGGGCGTGAATCTCGCCACGGCGCAGGTCGAGATCGACGCTCTCGTTGGCGACCACGTTCGGGAAGCGCTTGGTGATCCCCCGCAGCTCGAGGACGGGAACGTCGGCGTTCATGCCGCCGCGATTCTATGCCGGTGGGCGGAATGAAAGCCCGGGAGGGCGGAGCGAGGCCGCCCTCCCGGAGAAGAATCGCTTCTAGAGGGTCTTGGGAGGCCGGACCTTGCCGGCGCTGACCAGCTTCTGAAGCTTGAGCGTCTGGGCGACGAGGCTCTTGGGCACTCGCTTACTGACCTTGCCGAGTCCTACGCCGCCGCTCTTGACGGTGAAAATCCGATCCGTACCGCCCTTGAACTTGCCGGCCTTCACCGCCTGGGCCGCCTCGAAGACGGCCACGTCCACCTTCTTGAGCGCGCTCGTGAGCATGTGCGAACCGAGATACGCCTGGTCGGCGTCCACGCCGATGCCCCACTTACCCTTTTCCTTCGCTCCGTCGAGCGAACCGAGGCCGCACTGACCCGCGACGGCGAACACGGCCTGCGAGCCTGCCGCAATCTGGTTCAGGGCGATCTCCT
>JACCTQ010000113.1 GCA_013812265.1 Actinomycetota bacterium | reverse complement strand
CGGCCAGGGCGTCCGGCTCGCCCTGCTCCAGCGCGAGCGCGGCCGCGAGCGCCTTGGCCTGCGACGGGGGGAGCTGCGGCAGCAGCTCGAGCAGCGGGCGAAGCAGCTCGTGCAACCCTGCGAAGGGAAGCTCCGATTCCGACTCGACGCCCGTAGCCGCGAGCACGCGCATGTCGGCGGCGACCCGGCGCGCTTCCTCGAGCAGCGCCGTCTTGCCAACGCCGGCCCGCCGACGAGGACGAGTGTGCCGCTGCGCCCACGGCGGGCCTCGTCGAGCAGTGCGGTGACGGGCTCGAGCTCCCGTTCGCGCCCGATGAGCACCCCCTGACCGTACTCGAACTCAACGACGAGGGAAATACCCGAGGCGCGGCATTCGGCTCCAGGCGCATGCTGGCCGGGATGCAACACCTACAAGAGGAGAAACGATGAGACGCAACACCGTTTGCCTGACTGGACTCGCCCTGGCACTGACACTGTCCGTGACGCTGCTTGGCGCATCGTCCGCAGGAGCTGTACCGGAAGGAGCCGCGCGGTCGGACGCGAGAGCGCTGACCGACAACGCGGTCTATGTGATCGAGGCCGACAGCAGGTCCCGCGAGGGGAGCTACCTGCGCGTGGGGGTCTACGAGAACGTCGTGCAGGCACCGGCCGTGCTTCAACCCCCCATCACCGCCCTCGCGCTGCGAAGCCTGCGTCACAGGCAGTACTGGCGAGCCGTCAAGGTCGCTGACACGTTCGGAGGCACGCCGATCTATCAATTCCGCAACCTGTACTCGGATATGTGCCTGACCGTCGCCCGGCCGGAGCACTCACCCGTCTACCTGCAGCGCTGCGGATCCTGGAAGGTACGGGGCCAGCTGTGGTCGCACCTCATCCCGGGCATCCTTGCCAGCCGGAACACCGCCGGAGCCAGCTATTCGATGTGCCTTGACATAACCGAGTTCCGAAACGCCAAGGGGACTCGGCTTCAGGTCGGCAGGTGCCACGAGAAGTGGAACCAGCTCTGGAGGTTCAAGCGGGTCTCCGAGAACTACGCGAAGTGATCCGCTTGGGTGGCACATCCATCTCGAGCGCACCGAAGGAGCCTCCGCGACCCGTGCCTACCGCGACTTCGGCGCCCGCGCGGGCCGCTGTCCCTCACTCACCTCACCGTTCCTGGATCCGAGCAAAGGAGTTGTCATGAAAACCGATTGGAAGCGTCGCTGGTCGGGCTGGGCCGGTGTCGGCGGAGTGATGCTCACGCTGGTAGCGGCATCTGCGGCGTCATCAGCGGCGGCGCCAGCGCCGCCGCCTGGGATCAAAGTTCGCCCATCGCCTCTCGCGCCCGGCACGCGAGTCCCTCCTAACGGCGTCACCTTCCGCACCCTGAGCTGCAACGTCGACGCTCGTGGCTTTCACGCGGTCGGGCGCGCCGGCAGCTGGAAGCTCCTGATCGAAATCCGGCCGTTCAGCGGCTATCACAGGTACGAGATCGAGTACGGCGATGTGGGGCCCGTGGATTTCGACGTCTTCGGACCGTCCAACCCGCCCGGCTACGGGTTCAGTAACGGGCAGGAGCCCCCCACGGACCAACGTCGGCTCACAGCCGGCGGGGGGCTCGCCTTCGTCGGCAGGCGCAGCCTGGTGAGTCTTTCATTCGCGATCACCTACGACGGCCGCTGGCCACGCCCTGGGGTTGTGCGCGTGCTGGGGGTCGCTCTGTGTCGTTATCCGGGTCGCCGGAGGTGACGGGCCGGATGCGCTCCGTTGCCTTCTCGATGCAGTTCCGAGGCCACTCGAATCGGCTCTCACCCGGTGTGCTGACCGCGCGGGCCACCGCGCCCAGCTCGGCGCTCGTGACCGAGATCGACTGCGACGGCGTCCACGGCCGACTGGAGGCGCGGGAAGGGGAGGAGGCGCACCTCGAATGCCGGCTCACCTTCCTCGACGTCGTCCGCTTCGAGGAGGTGGGCACGATCAGCTTCGGCAACGGCAACACGCTGCGTTTCCGTAGCGCGGGAACGGGAACGCTCGCCACTTCCGCCGATCCGGGCCTACGGCACGGAGCCGCCGCCTGGGACGTCGATGGCGGCGCCGGAGTGTTCGCCGGAGCGAGCGGGCGCATCGTCTCCAACTTCCTGCTCTCCGACAGCGGAGAGCTGACCGACCACCAACTCGGCGTCCTGTTCCTGCACGGAACAGGACGCTCTCGATGAAAGCGAGGACACACGCACGCGTCGTGGAGCTCGAGCGCGAGCCCGCTCCCGAAGCAAGGAGGAGAGAGCAGGTGAGAACGCCTTCGGGCAATCTGAGCGCCGTCCCAGACGCGTCGGCTATTTGTGCGTGTAGTGCGTTTTGCGCTACGCTTCCCCGCGTGCCTTCTACCGCATCGCCTTTGTCGCTCCGGCTCGGCCGCGACGGCTTGCGCTCGCTCGACGAGATCGCTCGCCGGCGAGGCATCAGCCGATCCGAGGCGGCGCGCCAGGCGATCGCGGAGACGGCCGAGCGCGAACGGCGGCGCACAGGTCTGGCTGCGGAGGCAGCGGCACTTGCGCGGCACCCGGCGTATGTGCGGGAAGCTCGCCAGGTCGTAGCCCTGATGGAAGAGCTTCGTGGTTCGCGGTGACGTTCACGAAGTCGACGTGCCGCGCGGCCGTGGCCACGTTCAGCACGGTCGCCGCTTTGCCGTGATCGTCCAAGCCGACGATCTTCTCGCGCTCTCGACCGTCGTCGTCTGTCCTACCTCTACCTCGACGCCACCGGCAAGCTTCCATCCCGAGGTGACTATCGGCGACGCGCAGACGCGGATCATGTGCGAGATGGTCGGTGCAATCGATGTGAGGGCCCTCGGAAGTCAGATCGCACACCTAACGTTCGACGAGATACGAAGTGTCGACGACGCCCTCGAGCTGGTCCTCGACCTTCGCTGACCTCTCCTCCGGCGACGCTTGCCCGCCAACCGTGGGGCTCTACAGGGCGCGCCCGCCGCGATGGGCAGAACCAGACGTTGCGCAAACCAGACGCTCGTTCGTGCGCCCGTCCTCGGTCTGTGACTACGGCACCGTAACTTCGGAGCCCAGCCCCTTCATAAAGCGATCGGCAGTGACCCGCCACCGACCCGCGCATCTATGTCGGTCAGAACTCATCGCTAGGCTCGATCGAGCTATGCGCCTTGACAAGGTAAAGCGTCCCGCCGGAGTCTTCTCGTTCGAGTTCCACGCCTTGGACGAAGACAGCCATGGCGTCTGGCTGTTCGCCCCAGTCGGCTCGACATGGGTCGCGCCCCACGACCACGGCGCCTTGCGAATCGATGTTGTGACGCTCATCAAGCCGGGGCGGTGGTTTGCCACATGGTGGGTTGACGACCCTCACGATCGGCGCGTAGAGATCGACCTTTGCCTTCCGCCGGAGAGGACAAAAGACGGGTGGACATACGTCGATCTCGAGTTGGACGTCTTCCGGCACGAACCAGACTTTGTTGAGGTTCACGACCGCGACGAGTTCGAGACCGCTTGTAACCGATCGATCACACCGCCCGATGCTGGGATGGCGGAGACGACTGCAGCCCAGATGCAGAGAGTGCTCGAACGGCGCATGGAGCCCTGGGGTGATGAAGGCTGGCGCCGTCTCATCGACGCCAAGACGTCAGCGGGATCTCGCGTCTGACTCGAATCTGACCGAGCGACAGAAAAGGCGCCTCCGAAGGCCTCGGCTTGGTTGGGGCAATGGAGCGTGCCGGGATCGAACCGGCGACCTCCGGCTTGCAAAGCCGGCGCTCTCCCAGCTGAGCTAACGCCCCGTAGACATGATTCTAGACGGTGGTCCTCGGTGTCCCAGCGCTCTGCCGGCGGAGCCGGGCTTCGCCCGGCGGGGAGCCGAACAGCGAAACGTGAGCCGCCCCGGTGAAGAAGGGGGCGCACGGGGGAAACATGGTTTCCCCCGTGTTACGCGGCACGGGCCAGCCGCTCCTCCGTCCGGGCCCGCGCGACGATGCGCTCGCGTTCGCCGAAGCGGATGCGGGCACGCGTCTGTCGATGCTCGTCCCAGAGCGAGGCGATCAGCTCGTCGAGCTGTATACGCTCAGCTGCTGCTTCCGGGTCTAGCCCTTCCCCGAGCTGCCGCCAGAGCTGCGAGCGGCGCTCGGTCGCTTGATCGATGTCTTCGTGGATGTGCTGCAAGGTTCTCATGACCCTGAAAACGCCGCCGCCCCACCGGCTATTCCCCCGAACCGAGGAAGTAGAGGATCAGCACCAAAGCGCCCACGGCCGCTGAGGCGATGGCGAGTCCGTTGAGAAACGTGATCACTCGTAGCCGAGCTCTGCGAGCCGGTCCTCGTCGATCCCGAAGAGGTGGCCGAGCTCGTGCAGCACGGTTACACGGATCTCCTCTTCGAGCTCCGCCGGGTCGGTGAACTCCTCCTCGAGGGGGCGCCGGTAGATCGCGATCGTGTCGGGTAGGGAGCTCGATCCCTCCCGTCGTTCCGGCAGCGGCACGCCTTCGTAGAGCCCGAAGAGGTCCGGGTCGTCCGGATGCTGCTCTCGGACGACGACCGCAACATTCTCGAGCGCAGGGACGAGGTGCGCCGGGAGGGAGTCGAGGGCCTTCTGCACGTGCTCCTCGAAGGAAAGTGCCATCGTCAGTAGCGTGGCCGTAACGGTCGCCGTTTGCCCGCGAAGAGGTACACCGCGGCCATTCCGAACACGAAGCCACCGATGTGGGCGAAGAAGGCGACGCCGCCGCCCTCCTCCGGGTGCTCGAGCGATCCGCTTCCCGACCAGAGCTGGAAGGCAAACCAGATCCCGAGAAACCAGATCGCTCGGATCTCGCGCAGGAGAAAGAAGAAGATCAGGGTCAGCACGCTCGCTCTCGGCAGGAGCAGGAGATACCCGCCGAGCACGGCCGAGACGGCGCCGCTCGCCCCGAGGTTCGGGATCGTGGCCTCGGCCGGCGAGCCGTACGAAAGCGTGACGAACGTTTGGAGCGCCGTGGCCGCGAAGCCGCCCACGAGATAAAAGGCAATGAAGCGCACGCGCCCCATCGAGTCCTCGACGTTGTTGCCGAAGATCCAGAGGAACAGCATGTTCCCGAGCAGGTGGTCCCAGCTTCCGTGCATGAACATCGAGGTCACCGCGGTGAGCGGCCAGTCCTCCCCCACGACAGGACAGGCGTTTTGCACCTCGCACGGGTGATAGGCGAGCTCGTTCACCGACTGCTCGAGGTTCGGGAGCTCGTAGAAGATCCACACCAGCACGTTGATGAGGACGAGCGAGACCGTCACGATCGGAAACGACCGCGTCGGCACGTTGTCCTTCAGCGGTAGCACGGCCTACCCGATGACCAGGGCCATGAGGGCCTTCTGAGCGTGCAGACGGTTCTCGGCCTGATCCCAGACAGCCGATTGCGGCCCGTAGAGCACGCTTTCGGCGATCTCCTCGCCGTAGTGGGCCGGCAGGCAATGGAGCACGATGGCGTCTGGGCCCGCGAGCCGCACGAGCCGCTCGTCGATGCCGAAGCCCGCCAGGTCGGTCAGTCGGCGCTCGCGCTCCTCCTCCTGGCCCATGCTCGTCCAGACGTCCGTATAGAGGACGTCCGTCTCGCGCGCAGCCGCAGCTGGATCGCCCACGAGCTCAATGCTTCCGCCGCTCGCGGCCGCAGCCTCACGCGCGATCGCCACCGGCTCCGCGGCCGGCTCGTACCCGGGCGGCGTGGCGGCTCGGAAATCCATTCCCAGCTTGCCGGCCGCAACCATCAGCGACGTACAAACGTTGTTTCCGTCCCCGAGGTACGACAGCCGCACGCCGTCCAACCGCCCGAGCCGCTCGCGGATCGTCATCACGTCGGCAAGCGCCTGGCAGGGATGAGCGGCGTCGGTCAGCCCGTTGATGACGGGGACGGCGGCATGCTCAGCCAGCTCCTCCACGTCTTCCTGAGCGAACGTTCGGATCATGATTGCGTCCAGGTAGCGCGATAGCACCGTGGCGGTGTCCTTGATTGTCTCGCCGCGTCCGAGCTGGAGGTCGTCCGCGCGCAGGTAGAGACCGGTACCGCCGAGCTGCGCGATTCCGACCTCGAACGACACCCGCGTCCGCGTGGACGGCTTCTGGAAGATCATTCCGAGCGCTCGCCCCGGCAGCAACCGGTGCTCCCGGCGCGACGCCTGAAGGCGCTTCAGCTCGTCTGCGAGATCGAGCACGGTTTTGAGCTCCGTGCCGCTCCAGTCGGCCACACGTGTGAAGTGCCGCCCCCTCAGTTCCGCGGAGACCTCGAGCATAGGGCGCGGATGTTAGCGCCGCTGTTTTTCGGGAATCCAACACACGCCGAAACGCAATGCGATCGCGAAGGAGGAGAGCAATGGCAAGCCGACTGGTTCGCTGGGATCCTTTCCGCGAGATCAGCGCGCTCCAGCAGGAGCTGAACCGTGCGCTCGGCGGGACGCGCGAAGGCGAAGGGTCGTCGCAGGGTTGGGTGCCAGCGGTGGACGCGTGGGAGACCGACAAGGAGATCGTGTACGCGCTCGACCTGCCGGGCATTCCGCAGGACACGATCTCGATCGAGCTCGACGACAACTCGCTCACCATCTCGGGGGAGCGCGAGCGCTCGTCCGAGATGACCCAGGACGCGATGTATCGCTTCGAGCGGCGGTTCGGGCAATTCTCGCGGACGATCGGCCTACCGCCGGGCGTCAGCGACGCCGACGTGTCCGCCGACTATCGTGACGGCGTACTCGAGCTGCGCGTGTCGAAGCCGCAAGCACCACAGCCGCGACGCATCCAGATCAGCGGCTCCCAGGCTCAGACGATCGAGGGCGAGGCGACGCAACAGCAACAGCAACAGCAGCAGCAGCAGTAATAGTGGAAACGGTCCCCGGAAACGGGTTCAACGGGGACCGTTCCCGTTCGTCACGCGCGTGCCGGCGCGCCCTTTGAGCGCCTTGGCGAGCGCCTCCGGCGACGTGATGAGCGCCTCGCCGCCCGTCGCCCGGACGTAGGCGAGACACGCCTGGATCTTCGGCTGCATGGATCCGGCCGGTAGCTCGGTCGCCAGAGCGTCGGCCTCCTCTGTCGAGAGCTCCGAGATCCGCTCTTCCTCAGCGGTTCCGAAGTGGCGCGCGACGGCATCGACGCCCGTGAGGATGATGAGCCGCTCGGCGCCCAGCTCCGCTGCGAGCAACGCCGACGCGTGATCCTTGTCGATGACCGCGTCGGTGCCGTTCAGCCGGCCCTGCCGGGCGACGACGGGTATGCCCCCTCCGCCGCAGGCGATCACGATCGTGCCGCTCGCAACCAGCGTTCGAATGGAGTCGAGCTCGACGATCTGGAGCGGAAGCGGCGACGGAACGAGCCGGCGCCACCCGCGGCCGGAATCCGCAGCGATTGCCCAGCCGCGATCCCCCTCGAGCTTCCGCGCCTGCTCCTCGCTGTAGAACGGACCGACAGGCTTGGTCGGGTTCTCGAAGGCGGGATCGTCCTCGGCAACTCGGACATGGGTGAGGAGACAGGCGACCGGCCGACCGGTTGCGGGCCTGAGCTCTGCTTCGATCAGGGCGCCGATCTCGGCCTGCGTCTGGGCGACAGCGACGTACAACGGCAGCGGGGGCACTTCGGCGGCGGCGCGTTCGTGACGTAGTAACTCGTTTCCGACCTGCGGCCCGTTCCCGTGCGTGATGACGAGCTCTCGCTCGGCGAGCACCGGCTCGAGCGCCTCACATGCCTCGCGGATGTTTGCAAGCTGCTCGGCCGCCGTCCCGCGCTCGCCGGCCCGAACCAGCCCGTTTCCGCCGAGAGCGACGACAGTAGTCACAGCCATTCTCGCTTGCGGCGAGAATGGCTAGGAGCTTCGACCGAGCGCGGTCCCGGCGAGCTCAGGTCTCCGCAGGTAATAGGGCTTCCTCGCGCAGCGAAGAAGGCCCACTGATCACGCCGTGCTCGGCGAGCACGTCCGCCAGCGTCGGCTCGCCGATCTCTTGTAGACGGTAGGTGACGCGCAGCGCCGGCTTGTCGATCTCGATCACTCGCCGAAGGTCGATCGGTGTCCCGATCAGGACGAGTTCCGCGTCTGAGCGCTCGATCGTCTCTCGCAGCTCTTCGCGCTGGCGGTCGCCGTACCCCATCGCCGGCAGCAGCTCGCCGACATTCGGGTAGCTGGCGAATGTGTCCTTGATCGACCCGACCGCGAACGGACGGGGATCGACGAGGGATGCCGCCCCGTTCGCCTTCGCAGCGAGGACGGCTGCACCGTAGGTCATGTCCCCGTGCGTCAGCGTCGGCCCGTCCTCGACGGCCAGCACGCGTTTTCCCTGTATGTCGGACGCGTCGCCTTCGACCTGGAAGGGTGAAGCGGCGAGCACGATGCGCGCCGTGGGATTGTGCGCGCGGATCGAGTTCAGGACTGCGTCTACGCCGTCCTGCGACGCGCTGTCGACCTTGTTCACGACGCAGACGTTCGCCATCAAGAGATTCGTCTCGCCCGGGTGGTACCGCAGCTCGTGACCGGGCCGGTGAGGGTCGACGACCACGACGTGGACGTTCGGCTTGATGAAGGGCGTGTCGTTGTTTCCGCCGTCCCACACGATCACGTCCGCCTCCTGCCCGGCTGCGTCGAGGATGGCCGCGTAGTCGATGCCGGCGAAGACGAGGTTCCCCTCGGACAGGTGCGGCTCGTACTCCTCGCGCTCCTCGATCGTGCAGTCGGCCGCGTCCAGGTCCTCGTACCGCGCGAACCGCTGCACCGCCTGGCGGGTCAGGTCGCCGTAGGGCATGGGGTGGCGAAGCACTGCGACCCGCTTCCCATCCGCGCGGAGCAGTGCCGCGACGTGCCTCGTCGTCTGGCTCTTACCCGAGCCCGTACGGACGGCGCAGATGGCCACGACTGGCTTGGAGGAGGTGAGCTGGGTCTCGCGCGGGGCGCAGAGGCGAAAGGCCGCGCCGGCGCTGAGCGCTCTCGAGGCGACGTGCATCACGTGCTCGTGGGTCACGTCGGAGTAGGCGAACATGACCTCGTCGACGTCGTGCCGCCGGACGAGGTCCGTGAGACGGGACTCGGGCTCGATCGGAATTCCGTCGGGATACAGCGGTCCCGCGAGCTCGGCCGGGTAGACGCGGCCGTCGATGTTCGGGATCTGGGTCGCCGTGAAGGCGACCACCGCGAACTCCTCCCGGCCGCGAAGAAGAACGTTGAAGTTGTGGAAGTCGCGGCCCGCGGCTCCGGCAATCAGGAGGCGCTTTCGAATCATTGAATAGATCTTATTCATCCATACAGACGGCATCGGCGGCTACGCTCGTTTTCATGGCTGTGATCGAGGCTTCGGAGCTCCGCCGCACGTACCGGACGACCACCGGGACGATCCGTCGCCGGCGGGTCGAGGTGGAGGCTGTCCGGGGCATCAGCTTCGAGGTTGCCGAAGGCGAGCTGTTCGGCCTGCTGGGGCCGAACGGAGCCGGCAAGACGACCACGATCAAGATGCTGATCACGCTGCTCGTACCCACCTCGGGCTCCGCGCGTGTCCTCGGGCACGACGTCGTCCGCGAGGCCGGCGAGGTCCGGCGGCGCGTGGGTTACGTGTTCGGCGGCGAGCGGGGTGTCTACGAGCGGCTCTCCGCGCTCGACAACCTCCGCTACTTCGCCGAGCTTTACGGCGTCCCGGGGCGCGAGCAGAAGACCCGGATCGCAGAGCTGCTCGATCTGGTGGGGCTAACGGGTCGCGAGAAGGAGCGGGTCGAGGGTTACTCCCGTGGCATGCGGCAGCGCCTCCACATCGCGCGTGGGTTGTTGCACGACCCGCCGGTGCTCTTCCTCGACGAGCCGACCATCGGGCTCGACCCGGTGGGAGCGCGCGAGCTGCGGGCGATGATCGCGACCCTCGCCGAGTCGGGGAAGACCATCCTCCTGACCACGCACTACATGTTCGAGGCGGACAGCCTCTGCGACCGCATCGCCGTGATCGCCAAGGGCAAGATCGTCGCGGAGGGCACGCCGCAGCAGCTCAAGGGCGGCGTGGCGGAAGGTTGGGTGGTGGAGATCGAGGTCTACGGAATCGAGGATGTCGTGCTCGACCGCCTGAGGGCGGTTCCGGGGGTGCGAGCGGTGGCGGTCGAGGAGCGGGACCAGGCACAGCTCGTGGTCGTCCAGACCGACTCGGGCCAGGAGCTGACGCACGCCCTGCTCTCCCGCATGGACGGAGCCGCGGTCGGTCGCGTGTCCTCGCGCGAGCCCACGCTCGAGGACGCTTACGTAGCGCTCGTCGGCGAGTCGTGAGCCGGCCGGCGGAATCGTAAGTGCGAGCACTCCGACTCATCCTCACCGGCTGGCGCTTCCACGTGAAGAGCCTGACGCTGTCTGCCTTTTTCCTGCTGACCTCGGCAATCCAGCCCATCCTCTTCGCCACCATGGCGTACTTCATGTTCCGTGCGGGGAGCACCGAGCAGTCCCTGCTCTACGTGGCGCTCGGATCGGGCCTCATGGGAATCTGGTCGTCGACGCTCTTCGGCTCGGGCGGCGCAATCTCGTGGCAGCGCTGGCAGGGCACCCTCGAGGTGTCGATCGCGGCGCCCGCGCCGTTCGTGCTCGTGCTGATCCCGATCACTCTCGCGACAGCGACGATCGGCCTCTACTCGCTCACGGCCACGCTCCTCTGGGGGAAGCTCTTCTTCGGCGTCCCGTTCGACCTCGAGCATCCGCTCCTGTTCCTCCTCTCCATCCCGGCCACGATCGTCGGGCTGGGGATGCTGGGCCTCGTGCTCGCGGCCTCGTTCGTCCTGTACCGGAACGCGAACGCGATGTCGAACCTGCTCGAGTTCCCCGTGTGGCTCGTCACCGGTCTGCTCGTCCCGCTGTCGCTCTTCCCCGGCTGGGTGGAGCCGATCTCCTGGGTGCTCGCCCCCACCTGGGGCGTGCGCGCGATCCGCGACGCGGCCCTCGGTGGTGGCGACCCGGTCGGGGCGATCCTCATGTCTCTCGGCCTCGCGGTCGTCTACCTGGGGATCGGAACCGTCCTGATCGGCTACTTCGAGCGGCTCGCGCGCGAGCGGGCCACGCTCTCGCTCACATGACCCACGTTCGCGTCTTCTTCATCGGCGGGTACATCGCCTACAGGGCGCTCTTCAACTGGATGCACCCCTCGTACTACATCCCGACGATGCTGGGGGCGCCGCTGTTCCAGATCCTCTTCTTCGCCTACATCGGCCGCTACACGGGCCTGAAGGATGACGCCTTCTTCGTCGTCGGCAACGCCGTCCAGCTGTCCGCCATGGCTGGCGTCTACGGTATGGCCATGACGATCGGCGGCGAGCGCTGGACGCAGACGCTGTCGCCGCTCCTCGCCACGCCGGCAAACCGGCTGGCCCTCTTCCTCGGCCGCTCCCTGCCGCTAATCGCGAACGGGATGGTGACGTCGGTGTTCGCCTTCGGCGTCGGCTGGTGGCTGCTCGACTTCGAGCTCGCGGCCGAGAGCATCCCGCCGCTCGCGGCGATCGTCCTCGTCAGCGCCGTCGCCTGCACCGCTTTCGGCCTCCTCGTGGGGGCGATCGGCCTGCGGGCGCGCGACGTGTTCTTCCTGGCCAACCTCGCGGTGTTCTCTCTGCTCCTCATGTGCGGTGTCAACATCCCGCTCGACGCCTTTCCGGGGTGGATGGAGGCGATCAGCCGTGCGCTCCCGTTGACGCACGGCATCGAGGCGGCCCGCGAGGTCGCCGCGGGCGCCGGCTTCGCCGACGTCGATCACCTGTTCTGGACCGAGCTCGGCATAGGCGTCTTCTACGGGGCCTTCGCCTACGCGCTCTTCCGGTTCTTCGAGGCAGACGGCCGCAAGCGCGCGACACTCGAGACGATGTGACCCGCCGGCGCTAGAGTCGTCTCGTGGCCCGCTTCCCGGATGCGCTGAACGAGCAGATCGCCCGTGAGTTCGCCGCGTCGCAGCAGTACGTCGCGATCGCGGTCTACTACGACGGGGAGACGCTGCCCGGCCTGGCCGCCCACTTCTACCGCCAGGCGGTCGAGGAGCGAAACCACGCCATGATGATCGTCCAGTACCTGCTCGACTCCGGCCACCCCGTCTCGGTCCCAGGTGTGGATGCGCCACGGACCGACTTCGCCGACGCGGTAGCGCCCGTCGCACTCGGGCTGGAGCAGGAGCGCGCCGTGACCGACCAGATCATTCGTCTCGCAGCGCTCGCGCGCGAAGAGAGCGACCTCGTGGGCGAGCAGTTCCTGCACTGGTTCCTGCAGGAGCAGCGCGAGGAGGTGGCGAGCATGTCGGACCTGCTCAAGATCGTCGAGCGGGCGGCGGCGTCCAATCTGCTGCTCGTGGAGGACTACCTGGCGCGGACGCGGGTCGGAGATCAGGATGCCGACCCGTCCGGGCCCGCTGCCGCCGGCGGCGTGCTCTAGTCATCAGCCGGGCTGTAGGCTGCCCCGTCGGCGAGTCGGTGCCCGAAGCTCCCGCAGGCGGCGGTGCCGCCCCAAAGCATGAATTCCGTCCCTGTCCAAACCGCCGAGTTCTCACAGCGGCCACGAATAGGCGCCTGCGGCAATCGGCGCCATGCCCCGGTTGTTGGGTTGTATGCAGCGCCGTCCCGAAAGACGCGCTCGTCGTCGTACCCTCCCCAGACGAGCATCTCCCGTCCCGTCCATGCCGTCGAAGCCCAATGGCGAGCAGCCAGCGGCGACTGAGGAAGGGTGCGCCAGAGGTTCTTGTCGGGGTCATAAGCGGCGCCGTCGGCGAACTCGAAGCCGAATCCCTGCCCGCCCAAGACGATCATCTCCTTGCCAGTCCAGAGCGCTTGGTGGCGATAACGCCCTTCGATCGGTGCGCGCGGAAGCTGTCGCCACGTAGCCGTAGAGGGGTCGTAGGCGGCACCATCGGCGAAGGGGGGCTGAACGAGGTCGTTCCCGCCCCAGATGATCATCTCGTCCCCGGTCCAGACGGCTGAGTGCCACTGGCGCGCCGGCAGCGGCGACGAAGGTGTGCGTCGCCAGTGATCAGCGAGCGGGTCATACGTAGCGCCCAGCGGCGCACGCTCTGGCTGATGATCGAAGCCACCCCAGACGATCATGTCGCGCCCTGTCCATACAGCCGTCCAGGCGGGCACGTCTCCAAACGGCCACGATGCGATCCGGCGCCAGCTTTCGCTGGCGGGATCGTATTCGGCGCCATCGCGGAGATGCTCGTTGGGCGCCGTCCCTCCCCAAACAAGCAGTGTCGTCCCCGTCCAAAAGGCCGCTGGGCCGCCGCGGGAAGCGATTGGCGGAGCAACCAGGGTCGCCAGCGGTCGCTCTCCGGGTTGTAGATAGCGCCGCCGCGGAAGTGCTGTTGCACGAGCTCGATCTTCTCCCCAGTGCGCGGATCCAAGGCATAACCACCGGGTCTGTCGGGGTCTCGTGGTCCTCGCCTCGCATCTTGGTCGCGTCCGCCAAGAACAATCATCTCCTTGCCGGTCCACACTGCTGCGCTTGCCGTCCGCGGTTCAAGCGGAAACGGGGCCATCATCCTCCAGCTACCGCTCTTTTCGGCAGCCGCCTCAGATGTCCGCAGCGCCGACTCGCGTTGCGACCAAGCCCACGCGCCAAGCGCTGCGGCGAGCATCGCCAGGAGGCAACCGGCGAGGATCGCGCCTGGAGTGTTGAGCTTGCTAGACACGCGGCGAAGCCTTCGTCGGCTACTACGGCGATCAATCCCGTAGAGGTCCCAGCGGTGCACGTGTCACACATGTCCACTTGCGTCACGGCGCTGCTCCTACAGCGCGCCCGGGCGGCTCGTGCTACGGAACGAGAAACCCAGCCGGATAGACGACACGGCCGCGCAAGGCGGTGTCATAACCGGCGAGCGCGATCGCCATCCAAGCGCCCTCGGGAATGTTCGGAGTCGGCGGGAGCAGCCCGAGGTCGAGTGCGGGCCGGAAGCCGAAGCGCGGGTAGTACGCCGGAATGCCTTCCACGACGACGAGCGGCTCACCCCGCTCGTCGGCGGCGGCCAGCGCGGCCCGGCCGAGCGCGGTCCCGATGCCACGCCGCTGCCGGTCCGGCCGCACGGCCATCGGCGTCAGCATCAGAACTCGGCGGTCCGTGCCCTCCACCGCGACATAGCTCAGCATCGTGTAGCCGACCACATGGCCGGCCTCCTCCGCGACGAAGGCGAGCTCTGGGACGTAACCCGGCGACTCGCGCAGCCACGCCACCATGGCCGATACGGTGGGGTCACCGAAGGCCGCGTCGACCACCGAGGTGATCGCATCGAAGTCCGCTGTCTTCTCGACGCGAACCACTACCGCCGGCATGGGCTACCGCAGGATCTCGCGGATGCGATCGGCGACCGCCTCCATCTCGACGGGCGTTCCGGCCACCTCGCGCAGCAACTCGTCGGCATTCAGGCGCTGTCCCTCCGACCAGAGCTCTCGCAGCAGCGAGCCCGCCTCCCGGCGCGCGAACCACGTATTGCCGAATTCCTCTCGCAGGAAAGAGCGCATCTGCGCCTCGAAGGCCCACGAGCGCAGATACGAGGAGGCGTAGAAGCCGTCGTCGATGTCGGCGAGGTAATCCACGCCGCTCGGCTCGATCTTGAGCGCATCGCCGAGCAGCTCCACGTAGCGCGGGCGCATGGCGGTTACATCGGGCGCCGCGTGGAACTCGATCTCGTACAGGAGCTTGGCGCAGTACCGGCGCACGCCGAGCAGGAAGCCGGTGGCGGCCTCGATGGCGAAGTCGTCCACGCGCGGCATGTCGAGTCGCCGGTTGAGCCACGCCGGCTCGTCGGTCAAGTGCTGGAAGAGCGCCGCCCAGCCCTCGGTCACCGCGTTGTCCCCGAGCCGCTTGTCCTCCACGGCGAGGTCGGCCGACGTGTGTGCGAAATGCTCCGTGTGCCCCGCCTCGTGAAAGAGCGCGCGCCAGTCGTCGACCCCGCCGATCGGCTGGATGACGAGCATGACGCGACCGGGCACCTCGATGGGAGCGCAGAAAGCGCGGGGTGATTTTTGCGGGCGCTCCTCGATGTCGAGGTGGACGTTGCTCTGTGCCCGCAGGTCGATGCCGAGATCGGCGAGGGTTCCCTCCAGTGCCGGCAGCATCATGTCTTTCGGGAAGGCCGGGTCCCAGGCGGGCGCCCGAAACAGCCGGGCGACGTCCCAGCGCTCGGCCTCGTCGAGGCCTACGCCGACGCGCGCCCGAAACAGGCGGTCCGCCGCCTCCTCGTAGATTCGCTCCGTGGAATCGAGCAGCGCCGTGCACTGGCCGGCCAGATCGTCGAGCCCGAAGCCGAGCCGCCGGTAGAGCTCGACGTAGTTCGGCGCGCCGAGATCGGCCGTCGCCCGGTGCGTCGCCTGGGCGGCCCCCAGGTGCAGCGGATTCAGGTGCTCTTCGGTGAGCGCGGTGCGCGCGGCGTCCAGCCGCTCGCGCCGGGAACGGTCGGGCTCGTTCGCGCTTGCCGAGCGAAGCATTCTGTAGCCGATCTCGCGCCCGTCCACCGTGGCCGTGAGCGCCGCTTGGAGCTCAGCGATCCGCTCGGCTTGCTCGCGTGTCAGGTTCCCGAGATAGCCCTCGCAGGCGAAGCGCCACAGCTCGCGGATGCCCGCGCTGCCATCCGCGGCGAGCTCCAGCGAGCGGGCGCGCTCCGGCTTCGTCAGCTCCGAGTGACGATCGTAGATCGGCGCGAGCTCGTAGGTCTTCTTGAGACCGGCGTAGTGGAGGTAGTACTCCTCGTCGAGGTCAGCCAGGAAACGGTCGGTCTGCTCCCGGTAGGCGTCGAGCTCCTGCGCGGTCGCAGCGTCCTCGGGCACGGCTCTAGGATATGCCCGTGCGCGAGATCCGTGTCAGGAGCGAGCGCCGGACGCAACTCATCGAGATCACGCGACAGGTGGAGCAGGCGTTGGAGGACGGGGAGGCCGCCGCCGTGCTCGTCTTCGTTCCGCACACGACCGCTGGGGTCACGATCAACGAGCATGCGGATCCCGCCGTGGCCCGCGACTTCGAGACCGCCCTCGAGCGCATCGTGGGCGACGACTGGGGCTGGCGGCACGTCGAGGCGGGCGAGGAGAACGGCGCCTCGCACATTCGCGCGTCGCTCATGTCCCCACAGGTGGTGGTCCCGCTCGATGGCGGGCGCCTGGGGCTCGGCACGTGGCAAGGAATCTTCTTGTGCGAGTTCGACGGCCCGCGCGAGCGGCGCGTCTTGGTCACGACGCTCGGATCATGATCGAAGTCAGCAACCTGACCAAGCGGTTCGGACGCGTGCTCGCAGTCGAGGACGCCTCGTTCTCGGCGCAGCCGGGTCGAGTGACGGGCTTCCTCGGGCCGAACGGGGCAGGCAAGACGACGACGCTGCGGGCGATCGTGGGTCTGCTCCAGCCGACCTCCGGATCTGCGACCGTGCTCGGCAAGCCGTATCGCGCCCTCGACCAGCCGAGCCGCTGCGTCGGCGCTGTGCTCGAGACGTCGAACTTCCATCCGGGACGCTCGGGCCGCAACCACCTGCGGGTGCTCGCGGTGGCCGCCGGCATCCCGCGCTCGCGCGCGGAAGACGTCCTGAAGCTCGTCGAGCTGGATGATGCGGCCGGCCGCCGCGTCCGGGGCTACTCGCTCGGGATGCGGCAGCGGCTGGCGCTTGCCGGGGCGCTTCTGGGAGAGCCGGACGTTCTCGTCCTCGACGAGCCGGCCAACGGGCTCGATCCGGCCGGCATCCGGTGGCTGCGCGACCTGCTCCGGTCGGCGGCGGCCGAGGGGCGGACGGTGCTCGTGTCCAGCCACGTGCTCGGCGAGGTCTCGCAGCTCGCAGACGACGTGGTCATCATCAACCGCGGTCGCCTCGTCACCCAGTCGACGGTTGCCGAGGTGACGGCCGGCGGCGACCGGACGCGGGTGCGTAGCCCGGACGTCACCCGGCTGCGCGAGGCGGTCGCAGCGGCGGGTCTGGTCGACCGGGAAGCCGGCACGGACGCGCTCGTCGTCGAGGCCGCGCCGGCGCGTGTGGGTGAGCTCGCCGCGGCGAAAGGGATCGTTCTTCACGAGCTCGTCGCTGAGAAGGCGACGCTCGAGGAAGCGTTCCTCGAGCTGGTCGGGGGCGGTGGATGACGGGTCTGGTCCTATCCGAGCTGCTGAAGCTGAGGACCATCCGGGCGCCGCTCGGACTGGCGCTCGCGGTGATCGTCGTGAGCGGCCTGGCCGTGGCGGCGACGGTGGGGGCGGACGCGCTCGAGTCGTCGAGCCGCGAGCTAGACATCGCGGACGCGGCCGAGGTGTCGAGCATCCTCGCGATGATCCTCGGCATCCTGCTCGTAACGAACGAGTACAGGCACGGCACGATCACGCCGACGTTCCTCGTGGCTCCGGCGCGGGAGCGAGTCTTGACCGCCAAGCTGATAGCCGCGGGCATCGCTGGCGTCCTGATCGGATGCCTCGCCGCCCTCGTCGCGTTCGCGATCGCTATTCCCTGGCTCGCCACGGACGGCGACTCCCTGGGCGGTGGAGACACCCAAGTGGCCGTGCTTCGCCTCGTCGGCTCGTTCGCCCTCGCGGCGTTGATCGGCGTGGCTGTCGGAACGCTCATCCACAGCCAGATCGGAGCAATCGTCGCCGCGTTCGCTTGGTTTCTCGTAGTGGAGCCGTTGGTCTGGGGTCTAGGTGAGCTCGTCGACTGGAGCCTGAGGCCGTACCTTCCCGGCTCGGCCCTCGATGCTCTCGTCTCGACGGACGACGAGTTGCTCTCCGCTCCATCTGGACTGCTGCTCTCGCTGGCGTACGTCGGCGTGCTGTTCGCTGCGGGCACGCTGCTCACCCTTCGCCGCGACGCCGACTGAGACATGGGGGAACCCGTGGTTCCCCCATGAGCCCCCTCCTTTGCCGCACGCCGCCGCTGAGCGCTGTTTGGCTCCCGCCGGGCAAAGCCCGGCTCCGCCGGCTCTTCGTAGCTGCTCCTCCGAGGGAATCCTGCCGCTCGCTGGCGCCAGCCAGCCCGCCGCAAGCCGTCTAGTCTGCGTCCATCATGGCTGCCCCGGTCACCAAGGATCAGGAGCTCGATCTCCGGGTCGATTCGCTCGCCTACGGCGGCAACGGGGTCGCGCGGCTGAACGGATTCGTGGTCTTCGTCCGCCGTGGGCTTCCGGGCGACACGGTGCGCGCCCGCGTAACGAAGGTCAAGCGAAACCATGCCGAGGCGCTCGCGGTCGACATTCTCGAGCGCGGCCCGAACCGAGTCGATGCTCCGTGTGCCCACTACCCGTCCTGTGGCGGCTGCCGGTTTCAGGACCTTGCCTACGAGGTGCAGCTCGAGTCGAAGGCAGCCCAGGTCGCCGACGCTCTCGGCCGCATCGGCGGCATCGCGGACGCGCCTCTCGAGGAGATTGTTCCGGCCGAGCAGGTCTTCCATTATCGGAACAAGCTCGAGTACTCGTTCACCGCCACGCCGGCGGGCGCGACGCTTGGCTTCCACAGGGCCGGCCGCTGGGACGAAGTGCTCGACATCGAGCGCTGCTGGCTCACGACCGATCTGGGCAACGCGATCCGGAACTCGGTGCGCGACTGGGCGCGCGAGGAGCGTTTGCCGGCCTACGACCAGGCCGACCACACCGGCTACCTTCGCCACCTCGTCGTCCGCGAGGGGCGGAACACCGGCCAGGCCCTGGTACAGCTCGTGACGGCCGCCGGCGAGAGATTCGAGCGCGCGCACTTCGTGGACGTACTACGCCGCTTCCCGGCAGTGCGCGCCATCCACTGGTCGGTCAACGAGACGCCTGCTGAGGTGACGAATCTCCCGACCACCGTGCTGTGGGGAGAGGAGGCGATCGAAGAGGAGCTGTGCGGGCTTCGCTTCCGAGTGCGGCCGAACGCCTTCTTGCAGACGAATACCCGCATGGCCGAGCGCGTGTACGAGCTCGCGCTGGAGTACGCGGCCCTGACGGGCAAGGACACGGTGTACGACCTCTTTTGCGGCATCGGCACGATCGGGCTGGTCATGGCGCGCGACGCCCTCACCGTGTGGGGAGTGGAGGTCTCGGAGGAGTCCGTCGCGTGCGCGCTCGAGAACGCGGATCTGAACGAGATCTCGAACGCAGCCTTCTTCGCCGGCGAGGTCGCTCAGTCGCTCGCGGAGCTCAGCGACCGGGCGGGATCACCGGACGTCGTCGTCGTCGACCCGCCGCGGGCGGGACTCTCGGGCAAGTCGGTGCGTCGCATCGGACGGCTCGAGCCCGATCGGATCGTCTACGTCTCCTGCAATCCGACGACACTCGCCGCGAACGTCAAGGAGCTCGTGGGCGAGTGGGGTTACCGATTGGAGCGGGCGCGACCGCTGGACATGTTCCCGCACACACCGCACGTCGAGACGGTGGCGCTGCTGACGAGAATCTGAGGTATGGGCGCCGATTACCGTTCGGGGTAGCGCGTCACGCGCATCTCCTCCAGATTGCCTTCCCGGTCTGCACCTTCCATACCCGGCATGCCTTTCTGTGCGACCGGTTCGTTCGGGATGTCGGTACCCCGCTGCAATGCCCGCCACAGCAGATCGGCGTTCGCGACCAGAAACGCGATCGATAGTCCTGGCAGTGCCGGCAATCCCACCGCCTCGAGCCAGACCGCCAGTGCCATCGTCGTCCCGAACGAAAGTGTCATCAACAGCCAGGTGAGTGGCGGCCGTAGCCGGAAGCGCACGGTGGCGGCCAGGAAGACCGCGAAGAAGAGGAGATCAGGCACGCCGAGGTTCGCCGAAGCGTGCTCGCCGGGCACTGGAAAGGCGAAGGACAGCGTGGTGAAGATCTCGCGCTGCTCGGTCACGATGTGGCGCGTCGGCCCTCGCCAGACCGAGTACGCGTCGACGATGGGAATGATCGCCGCAACCAAGATCACCCAGCGGACGGTCTCGAAGTAACTGAGAAACCAGAAGCCGAGCGCCGTCATGGCCGCGAGCTTCGCGAAGTTGGCCAACCCTTCGAGGCCGCCCGTCTCGAGCACCGCCGCAAGGGCGACGAACGCCAGCCCGACGAGCAACAGGCCGCGCGCCCGCCACACAGGCAGGACGAGGTAGACGAGGGCGAATACGACGGGCATGAGGCACAGGGCGAGAAAGGCGATCTCCCACCAAAGCGAGACGTCCCAGAGCGACTCCGAGAACAGGTAGTAGGCGGCGAGCGCGCTCCCGACGCCGGCGAGCGCCAGCAGCCGCCGCCTGCCGAAGCCGGTGGACGGGCCGTGGGGACTGGGTGCCCCCGGGAAGCTCGCGTTCAATACGGAGGCAACTCGGCCCGGCGCCGAAGGCGCCCGTCCGCGCCCGCGGACCGGGGGAGGGGGGTCGGGGGAACCGGGAGATTCCCCCGGGAAGCTCGCGTTCAATACGGAGGCAACTCGGCCCACCATGGTCCGAGCGCCTTGAAGGCGTTCCAGAACCGGGTCTTGGCCGGCTGCTCGTCGAGCGAGACGTCGATGTCCGGAACGTACAGCGCCTCGACGCTCGGCGTGAACCGCTGCAGCTCACCCATCCGGTCCTCGATCGGATCGGCGAGCGGGTACCGGAGCGAGTTGAGGAAGGCGAGCGCCTCGGGGCCCATGATGATGATCAGCTTTGCCTGCACGATGTGAAGCTCGCGCGTCAGGAACGGGCTTGCCTCCTGATCGGGCTGGTCTGCGAACTTGAGGCAGTTTGTGCCGTAGACGGCCATGGGATCCACGTGCAGGCGCTGGAGCGACTTGAGGATCGCCTGGCCCGAGCGTCCGAAGAAGGCGACGCCCTCCTGCACCTCCGAGCGCTGCGGCCGGTACTTGAGGAGGAACACGTCCGCGAGCGGATGCCCCGAGCCGAGCACCGGCACGCGTGTTCCGCTCGCGGCGCTTCCGATCTCGTCCGCCAGCTCGTTGACCTCGGCGATGGCCTTCCGGAGGTAACGCTCGTAGATCTCGTCGGTGGGCGCGGACGGCACGGCGAATGATTGTGAAGGCGAGTGTCTCCGGGGGGAGCCACTCGTCCTGTTCTCCTCTACCTCACTCTTTCCTTGGCCTGCGCCATCCACTTCAGGGATTGGAGGAAGACCAGCGACTTCGGCCGGCGCAGAATCTCCGCGCTCCGAAGGCTCATGAGAAACTCCTCGGGGCCTTCGAAAGCGCGCATGCGCAGTGCTCCAGTGCCGATCCCCTGGAGCACGTGAGCATCGGAGCCGGCGCCCATCGTCAAGTTGTACTTGCGGGCGAAGCGGAGCGCCTCGTCGTTGTTCGCGTCGAAGAGGAGCTTGGCGTTGTACACCTCGAAGACGTCGATGTCGGCGAGGTGCCGGTGGAGCGTGGCGGCGTCCGGCACGGCGTGCATCCGATCGAAGGGATGCGGGAGGTACACGAGCCCGCCCTGGCCCCGAATCGCCTGGATCGTGTCGGCAAAGGACATGCCTCTCGGAATCTCGCTCGAGAGGAACAGCCCGATGACCTCGCCGTGGCGGTCGGTCTTTACCTCCTCGCCCGGGATGACGGTGAGCGGACGGCCACGGGCCAACTCGATCGCCTCGAGAGCACCACCGAAGGCGTTGTGGTCGGTGATCGCGATCGCACCGAGGCCTTCCGCCTCGGCGTGGTCGAGCAGCTCGTCGACATTGGTCGAGCAGTCCCAGGACCAGGACGTGTGCATGTGCAGGTCGCAGACGACCCAGTCGCGGTCGCCGAGGGGGTCCGTGACACGCCTAGGCCCTCGCCGCCGCCGCCCCAGCCCCGTGTAGAGCTCGTCGAGCTCCCCGGCCACGCGTGCGAAGGTCTGCCCCTCGGCCTCTCGCCGCGCCTTCTCGCCGAGCTTCCGCCTTAGCTCGCCGTTCTCGATGAGCCGTGCTACGCCGGCAGCGGCCAGCTCGGGCTGCTCGGCGACGCCCGGCGGCGACACGATGGCGGCGCCGGCAGCCGCCGCCTCCAGCGCAACGCGCCGCAGCCCACCCGGAGCGGGCACGAAGATGCTCGTCTCGTTCAGAAGAGTTGCGCGCGCCGCACCGTTTCGGGCCGTGCGGACGTGGGCTCGCCGGCGGAGCGCCGCGGGAATCGACGGGCGGCCCGACAGGGGCTTCGTTCGCAGAAGAACGATCTCCCAGTCGGAAAGATGCCGCAGCAACCTCAGCACGCCACGGGCGAGCGGACGCTCGTCCGGACGCCACTCCACCACGATCCGATCGCGCTTCTCCGTCGGGTGGAAGAGCTCGGCGTCTACGCCGGCCGAGATCACGCGATAGTCGCCGGGGAAGCGCTCGGACGCTTCGCGGGCGGTCTCAGCCGACGTTGCTAGCAGCGCGTCGACCCGGCCCAGCAGGCGCGCTCGCTGCGCCCGCCCGGGCGGGTACCCGAGGCGCTCCGATGAGAAGAAGGTCGCGACAGCGAGCGATGGTGCGTCCCGGAGCGCCAGATACGAGAGGCTCGGAAGGCCGGGCTCAACGCCGTGAACGACGTCGAAACGGCCCTTCGCCAGCGAGATGGCGAGGTTCGCCCGGGCGCCGACCGGTACGCCCATGCTGCTCCGGCGGGAGATCGGAATGGCGGGCCCGACGGCGATCACCTCCGCGTCGGAGAGGTCGTCGTCCAGCAGGGCGCGCCTGCCCGCGAGCAGATCGGCGGCGTGGCCAGACGGCGCGAGCACCGTGACGCGGTGGCCTAGCTCGCGCAGCTCACCGGCTACGCCGGCGACATGCTCGTTCACGTCGTGCGGCTGCGACCAGGAAAACGGTGTGACGAGGCAGATTCGGAGTGTCATCCCATGCCGAGTCTAGATGGTCGTGCGGGAATTCCTACGAGCCGGATGGCGTTCTCGACACGGCGCCAGGGCGCCCTCTAGGGGCGAGCTGCGCTCCGACCGGCGATGGAGCTACGCTCGGCATATGAGGCCGGACAGCCAGCGCCTCGGGTGGATGCTCCCCTCAGCACTGCTGGGCGTGGCAGGCGTGCTCGCGGTCACGTCGGTACTCCGTAACGGCGAGCTCGACGACGTCCACTTCCGGATTCTCGCAACGGCCCTCGTTGGCCTGCTGTGCGGCGGGGCGGCGCTCACGGGTTTGATGCTGCTCGAGCGCTTGCAGATGGTCCCGCTCGCCCTCGCCGCCATCCTTGCCGCGCCCGTGCAATTCGGCCTTGCGGCCGTCGCCATCTGGAACGACGACGTGGTCGACGAGAGGTACGCCAAGGTGCTCATGACCGCCTACCTGCTCTTGGTCTCGACGCTCATCGTCGCGACTCTCCGTCTGCTGCTCGACGCGAGTCTCAGGCCCGTCTGGGTGGTGTTTCTCGCGGTGGCCGCGCTGGCCGCTGCCGGCGATATCCTGGGGCTCGTCGGAATCTGGCGGACGGGACTGGACGAGGTGGGGGGCAGCGATCTCGTCGACGACGGAGGCAGGGCCCTGATCGGACTCTTCTGCCTCGTCGTCGTCGGGTATCTCCTTGCGCCGCTGCTGCAGCGCGCGCTCGGTGCTACGCGGCCGGAGCCGCCGCCTTCTCCGTCTTCTTCGCCTTCTTTCGGGCGTTCTCGGAGATGAAGCGCTCGACCGCGTCGTATGCGTCGTCATCCGTGATCTGCCTGGGCGGCGACTTCATGAGGTAGGCGCTCGGTCCCTCGAGAGCCCCGGCGATGCCGTTGTTCAGCGCCAGCTTCGCCATGCGGACGGCGTCGATCACGATGCCGGCCGAGTTCGGCGAGTCCCACACCTCGAGCTTGAGCTCGATGTTGAGCGGTACGTCGCCGAAGGACGATCCCTCCATGCGGATGTACGCCCACTTGCGATCGCTGAGCCATGGCACGTGGTCGGACGGGCCCACGTGGACGTTCTCGGCACCCATGTCGTAGTCGAGCATCGACGTGACCGCGTTCGTCTTGGAGATCTTCTTCGACAGGAGGCGCTCGCGCTCGAGCATATTCAGAAAGTCGGAGTTGCCGCCGACGTTCAGCTGCATCGTCCGGTCGAGCCGCACGCCGCGCTCGCGGAAGAGGCTCGTCAGCACGCGGTGCGTGATGGTCGCGCCGACCTGCGACTTGATGTCGTCGCCGATAATCGGGAGGCCGCGATCCTCGAACTTGCGCTGGAAGTAGCCCCCCTTGGCGATGAAGACGGGCATGCAGTTCACCATGGCACAGCCGGCATTCAGTATCTGCTCCGTGTACCACTTGGTCGCCTCCTCGGAGCCGACCGGCAGGTAGTTGACGACCACGTCCGTCTTGGTCTCGCGCAGGATCTCGACGACGTCGTCCGTGTCGCCGGGCGCCTTCCCGACGACCTCGGAGAGGTACTTGCCGATCCCGTCGTGGGTCATCCCACGGGAAACCTTGATGCCTGTTTTCGGCACGTCTGCGAACTTGATGGTGTCGTTCGGCCGGGCCCAGATCGCCTCGGACAGTTCCTTGCCGACTTTGTCCGTCGTGACGTCGAAGGCCGCCGTGAACTCGATGTCACGGACGTGGTAGCCGCCGAGGTCGACGTGCATGAGGCCCGGGACGAACTGCTCCGGATCGGCGTCCTTGTAGTACTCGACTCCCTGAAGGAGCGAGTTGGCGCAGTTCCCGACACCGATGATCGCGACTCTGACGCGGTCCTCGTCGCGCGAGACCCTTCCATTCGTGGCTGACATTGGTTCCTTTCCCCGGCTCTGCCGGCGGCTGCCGCCGAGCTGCTCCGAGAGCGTCTCGACGATGAAATCGTTGACCTTGCGACTCTTCTGCGCGGCTCGATCCGCCAGCTTCTGTTTCAGCTCGGGCGGCATGCGAAGCAGGACGTCGCCCGCGCCGCGGGGCGCCGTTCCGCGGCGCCCGCTCGGAGTGAAAGGGACGGCCAGGCGAGCTGCGAGAATCCCGACGGCGAGGTCGTTCAGACTCGCGCCGCGCTGCTGGGCGGCCTCCGCCACGGCCGCCCGTAGCTCCTCGGGAAGTCGCACGAGCACGCTCGCTCGCTCAGCTGACATGATCTGCTAGCACTTAGGTGCTAGCAGCCTATCAACTACACGTGATCGTGGTCAGGGCTGGCGGAGCTGGGCGCGTACGCTCAGGATGCGCTGGACAACGGTGATCCAGGCGGTTGCGGCCAGGGCGTAGATCGCCCACTGCAACGCGCCCCAGGGGGCGAAGGCCAAGCCGACCGCGATCACGACCACTCGCTCCGCCCGGCTTCCGACCCCGACGTCGCCCCGCAGACCGAGCACCTCCGCGCGCGCGCGTGTGTAACTAACGAGGAAGGACCCGGCCAGCGCGGCGAAGGCGAACGCGAGCGCGGTCTCGTTCCCCTCGCGCGCGAACACGAGGGCGATGGCGCCGATCATGAAGCCCTCGCTCACGCGGTCGGTGGTGGAATCGAGAAAGCCGCCGAACGGGGTTTGCTTTCCGCTCGTCCGCGCCAGGGCACCGTCGAGGATGTCCAGGATGGAGCCGATCACGAACACGAGACCACCCACCCAGAAGAAAACGTATTCGCTCCGGTACTCGAAGTAGACGAGCACGGCAGAAGCCCCACAGAGCAGCACGCCCGCTGCGGTGAGGGCGTTCGGCGAGACCCGAGTTCTCGCGAGCCGCCCGATCCAGCGCGCGGCGAGGCGCCGTGCCTCGTTCGTGTAGCCCTGCTTGAGGGCCGCAGCTCGACTCACGAGCGCGCGGGCTAGGGCGCCGTCGCCGGGCGCATGAGCAACGGCCGACCGTAAATCACGCCGGCCGCTACGAGGGCCACCGCGATCCCGGCCACGATGTCCAGCCAGAAGTGGTTCCCCGTCGCCATGACGCAGAACGAGACCCAGGCCGGCCACAGCAGCCACAGGACCTTGAAAACTCGGCGACGGGTGACGGTGGCGAGAATCACGCCGACGAGCAGGGCATCCGCCGCGTGCAGGCTCGGCATTGCGGCATAGGGATTCGCGGCCAGCTCGATCAATCCGCTTCCGTGGTTCAAGCTGCCGAAGACGGCCAGCGTGTCGACGAAGCCGAGGTCCGGGAACATGCGCGGAGGCGCGGTTGGCAGGAGCACGTAACCGACGAGACCGATCACGTTGGCGAGCAGGATGACGTTTCGGAACCGAACGAAAGCCTCGTTTCGCCTCAGATACACCCACAGCAGCGCCAGGCCGACCACCGTGAACTGCGATAGCCAGTAGGTCCACGATGCGAGCATGACGAGTAGCTCTGACGAGTCCGCGAGGCGCTGCAGCGAGAGCTCGAACAGGGCGTTGGCGTTCCGCTCCAGGTCGATGACCTTCAGCCCGTTCTCGAACGCTTTCGCGGGATTGCGGTCCGCAACACCGCGCGCTACCTGATACGCGAGCGCGAAACCGACCCAGATCACGAGCTGTCGAAAAAGGTCCGACCAGCCGCGGGGGAGGTAACGGGATGAAGCGGCGATCGCGCTCATGACCTTCCGGATTCTAACCGGTGGCCCGGTTTTCCTCTAGACAGCACCCGAGTCGCGCGCCATCCGCCTCGGTCGCGCTCCCGAGAGGAACCGCGTCGCGATCGTGACGAGAAGATGGGCAACTCCGAGGACGATGAAGAAGGTGGTCGGAGCGCCTTCGTCGGAGAAACCAAAGAGGAAAGGCGAGGCGACGAGAGCGCCCGCGAGGATGAAGTCGAGAGCCACGTGCACCGACACCGGAATGACCTTCGCCAGTCCGGTCGGAAGGTCGCTGGTCGCGGTGACGACGAGAATCAGGAGGCCCATGACGATCGAGAACGCGACGGCGGCGTTCTGGTCGAACCCGAAAAGGAATGGAGCTGCAATCAACAGCACGGCTGCGAGGTACTCGATGACACCGTGAAGGAAGGCGGAGAGCGGTCCCTGCCGGAGCACCTCGCCCTTATACACGACGCCGTCCCACCGGGTCGCGGCGCAGTACGATCGCCAAGCTCGTGACAGCCATCTCGGAAGAGCTCATCCGCCTGTCTGGCTACAGCGAGAAAGGGTTCGCCGCCGGCTATGACGCGTACCGCCCGGCTTCGCCCGGGGCAATCCTGGATCTCTTGAGCTTCGTGGCTCAGACCGACCGGCCCGGCCTGGTCGTCGACCTTGGTAGCGGCACCGGGCTCTCCGCCCGCGCGTGGGCGGAGAGCGCAGAGAGAGTCGTCGGCGTCGAGCCGAATCACGCGATGCGCGAGGAGGCGGAGCGCAGGACCGACGCTGCGAATGTGGGCTATCGGGACGCCTACTCGAACGCGACGGGGCTTCCCGACGGGTGTGTGGACATCGTCACGTGCGCGCAGTCGCTCCACTGGATGGATCCGGCCGCAACATTCCTCGAGGCGGCACGAATTCTTCGTTCGGGCGGCATCTTCGCGGCGTACGACTACGACGTGGTACCGGTCGTTCACTGGGAGGTGGAGCTGGCCTTCCAGCGGTTCCTCGCCGCGCGCCGGGCCCTGCGGGCGGAGCTCGGCATCGTCGCCGGCGCGAGCATCTGGCCGAAGGAGGAGCATCGCGAGCGCATGGAGGCGAGCGGCGTATTTCGGTACACGCGCGAGGTCGTCATGCACAGCGTGACCGCCGGTGACGCGGCCGCCCTCATTGGCCTCGCACTCAGCATCGGTCCGATCCCAGGGGACGCCGAGACGACGGCGACGATGCTCGAACCGGCGTTCTCCGACCTGAA
>JACCTQ010000084.1 GCA_013812265.1 Actinomycetota bacterium | reverse complement strand
CGGCGGAGCCTCGAGGTCTCACAGGAGCTCGGCTACCGCGAGATGTTCGCGTACTGCCTCGAAGGCTTCGCCGAGATCGCGACGGCCGAGGGCGACCTCGAGCGTGCCGCGCGTCTCCTGGGAGCGTCGGATCTCCTCTTCGACGAGCTGGGTGCCGTCAAGATGGGCGACGAGAAGAAGACGTACGAGCAGACGGTGGAAGCATTGCGTGAGCGCCTCGGCGAAGGGGCTTTCGAGTCGGCCCGTGCTGCCGGGCGCGCGTTGCCGCTCGAGGAGGCGACCCGGCTTGCGCTCGTCAGTACAGCGTCGTCGCGAGGCGACGGCGGTAATTCACCGAAAACGGATGCTCCTGGCCGAGCTCGCGAAAGATCCGGACCATAATCTCTTGTACGCGGTCCCGCAGCTCGGGAGTCTCCTCGACATATCGCAGTATGGCAACGACGTTCGACATTCCCGGTTACGCCCTGCGTCGACCGACCCTGGACGACGTCGGGCCGGTCACCGCCATGATCCGGGAGGCGGAGCTCCTCGACTTCGGCTCTGCCGAGCGAACGGAGGAGGACGTCCGGATCGCGTGGAGCCAGATGAACATCCAAGCCGACGCGTGGCTGATCGTCGACGCGGAGGGGCGGCCGGCTGCCGCCGCGGCTCTTCGGGCGCGTCACCTCACCCACATGTTCGTGTACCCCGTCGTCGCGCCTGCTCACCGCGGCCGCGGGATCGGAACGCGCCTACTCGAGCTCACCGAGCAGCGGGCACATGAATACGTCTCGGAGGCGCCGGAGGGCGCGCGCGTGGCCGTCGGTCAGCCGGTGGGTGAGCGAAATCCCGGCGCCCGCGAGCTGCTCGGACGGCACGGGTACGAGTTCGTGCGCCGCTTCTGGCAGATGGAGACCGAGCTCGCCGCCGAGCCGCCCGAACCGGAGTGGCCTGACGGCATTCGCGTGGAGACGTATTCGCCCGAACGGGAGCGCGCGATCTTCGACGCCATCGAAGATGCCTTCCAGGATCACTGGAACTTCAGGCCGCACGTCTTCGAGGAGTGGCGGGCTTGGAACGTCGAGCGGGAGAGCTTCGACGGCTCCATCTGGTTCCTCGCCCTCGACGGAGACGAGATCGCCGGTATGTCGATCTGTGTGTTGAGGGAGGACGCGGGTTGGATCAACATCCTGGGCGTACGACGTCCCTGGCGTCGCTCGGGCCTCGGGCTCGCCCTGCTTCGGCAGAGCTTCGTCGAGTTTTGCCGGCGAGGGTTGTCGCGGGCGGGGCTGGACGTCGATTCCGAGAACCCGACCGGGGCGACTCGCCTGTACGAGCGGGCGGGGATGCGGGTCGAGCTCCAATCGGATGCCTACGAGAAAGTGCTTCGTGACGGCGAGCGTTATTCCGTCGCCCCGGCTGGGTAGGAGCGCGGAAACTGAAGAAGGAGGAGACACCATGGCCGAGGTCGACGAGACAATCGAGGTCGAGGTTCCTATCTCGACCGCCTATAACCAGTGGACGCAGTTCGAGCAGTTTCCGCAGTTCATGGAGAACGTGGAGTCGGTGAAGCAGGTCGACGACACCCATCTGCACTGGGTGGTCGAGGTGGCCGGCAAGCGCAGCGAGTGGGAAGCCGAGATCACCTACCAGGATCCGGACAAGCACATCGCCTGGCGCGCCACCGACGGCAAGAACAACACGGGCGCGGTGCGCTTCGACCCGCTCGGCGACGATCGGACGAAGATCCGGGTGCGCATCAGCTGGGAGGTCGAGGGCATCACTGAAGCCGTGGGCAGCGCGGCCGGAGTCGACGACCGCGGGGTCAAGGCCGATCTTCAGCGCTTCAAGAAGCTCGTCGAGAGCCGCGGTGCCGAGACCGGCGCCTGGCGCGGCGAGGTTCGAGAGGGCGACGTCACGTCGTAGGCCTGGTCTCGGTCTGGGTGCGGGTGCGTTTAGGCCCGGTTGTCCGCGCGTCCGTCTTTTGGCACAGAGTCGGCACAGACACGCGATCTTTTCTCTGGCTCAATTGGAGGCGTGGGCGAGCGAAGAAAGCGAGTTGGCGTAAGCGGTGCAAGCAGCGACAAGCGGACGGTGCGGCAGGTCTACGCCTTCGCTCGGGCGTTGTGTGAGCGAAACGGTGAGGAATTCCCGGAGACCCGGGCTGCCGCGTCCGAGGTGATCGAGCGGCTGCGGACCGAGAACGGCCATACGCCGAGTGAGCAAGCACTGATGATGTAAGCGTCATCAAGGTGATGTATGCTCAGAAGGTGAAACGGCTCCAGATCCTCATCGAGGAAGAGACCGATGCGGCGCTCGAGCGGCAGGCGGCCAAGGAGGGCGTGTCCAAGGCAGCTCTGATTCGGCGCTACGTCGGTGAGCGGCTCGAACCCCTTCCACCGCTCCACGAGGATCCGCTCTGGGACCTCGTGGGAAGCGCGGACATCGATCCCGTGGACGACATCGACGAGTACCTGTACGGGCCGCCTCGGGCCGAATGATCTTCGTTGATACCTCATTTTGGATCGCGTTGCACGTGCCGCGCGACCAGCGCCACACAGACGCTGCCGCAGCGCTGGAGAAGTTCCACGATCGGCAGTTGCTCACCTCGAGTCAGGTCCGGGGTGAGACGTGGACGTTTCTCACCCGGCGCGGACGCCACGCCGACGCCGTGCGATTTTTGGATCGAACCGAGCGCACCGCGCGGCTCCGGGTCGTCTTCGTAACGGAGGAGCTCGAAGACCAGGCGCTGCGGTGGCTTCGGCGCCGAGACGAGCGGCGTTACTCGTTCGTCGACGCGACCAGCTTCGCCCTGATGCGGTCGCTGCGAGTCCGCGAAGCGCTCGCCTTCGACGCCGACTTCGCCGCCGCTGGGTTCACCGAGCTTCGGGCCTGACCGTGCCGCCGGGCCGGCCACCGGACCGGTCTCGAGGCCCCTCGAGCTCGGCTTCGAGCTCGTCCAGGGCGGTGCGAAGCGTGGCGATGCCCGCGCTGAGGGAGCTGGTGCTCAGGCCGGCGACGGCGTCGAGCGCGGGGTCCTGGCTGCCGGCGCATTCCCGCTCGCCGCGCTCGATCTCGCGGGCCTCTTCCATGCTGTGCAGGACCACGCCGATGATGGGACCGCCGAGAGTGCGACTTCGCGCGAGCGATGAGCAGGAGCGCAGCTTGACGCTGTGGGGCCCCACCCAGCTCGTACCGAAAACCCATGTGCTCGCGAACCACCGCGTGCGTGCGTCATTGTGCCTGCGTTTGCACAGTTGTAGATATCGGTCGCCGGTCGAGCTACCAGCGCGCGTTTCTGGTCGCTCGCACGGGCGCGAGCCTAGCTCGCAGGCCCTGAGCGGACAATGCCCTAACGCGACTGAGTATGCCGCCGAGCGCGAGTCGGCTGCTCTTGCTCGCGCTCGATCGCGACGATCCGTTCCGCGGTGAGCCGCGAGTGGCCGGCCTCGACCAGCCGCGCGACGATCGCGCTATCCGTCAGCTTCTCGGCCTCTGCATCCGGGATCTCGAGCTTCCCGAACAGCACTCAGCGATACCGGTAGACGATCCGGCCGCGCGAAAGGTCGTACGGCGAGACCTCGACTTTGATCCGGTCTCCCGGAAAGATACGGATGCGGAACCGCCGCATCTTCCCTGCGGTGTATCCGAGCGTCTCGTGTCCGTTGTCGAGCGCGATCTTGAAGAGACCGTTCCGAAAGGCCTCGACGACCTCGCCCTCGAGCTCGATCTTCTCCTCTTTCGTAGCGATATCGACTCCTTTCTGGTGGAGTCGAGGAGCGCCCTTTTTTGGAGGGCGCCCCCCGAGTTCGGTGATCCTACGCCGTGGTCACGACCTCCACGTTCGTCGCCTCGGGGCCCTTCGAGCCCTCGCGGGCCTCGAACTCCACCTTGGCGCCGTCAGTCAGCGACTTGAAGCCGCTGCCGGCGATGTTGCTGTGATGCACGAAGAGATCCTTGCCGCCCTCTTCAGGGGTGATGAAGCCGTAGCCCTTTGCATCGTTAAACCATTTAACGGTCCCGGTTGCCATATAAAAACACCTCCCTCACCACTCACGAACGGGTAAGGAAGGCGTGACGCACGTCCGGTACTCGCTCTAGTTCGCTATCGATTGTAGCGGATCCGGCGCGGAGTTCCTAACGAGACGACGCCTTGCGCCACCGGGCCGCTCTGAACCCTATGACAGTTTGGCGTTTGGCCCGGCGGGTAGCCATTCCAGTAGAACGAACCACAATCGACGAGGAGGCCGTATGGCTAGCGTCAAAGAGTCAATCGAGGTCGGCGTACCCGTTTCGACCGCGTACAACCAGTGGACCCAGTTCGAGGAGTTTCCGCGGTTCATGGAAGGGGTGGAGTCCGTGTCGCAGGTCGACGACACCCACGTTCGGTGGGTGGCCGAGATCGCGGGCAAGCGTCACGAGTGGCAGGCCGAGATCACCAGCCAGGAGCCGGACCGGCACGTCGCCTGGCGGGCCGCGGACGGCAAGGAGAACACCGGCTCCGTCCGGTTCGAAGCGCTCGGAGGCGACCGCACCCGCGTGGAGGTCGAGATGAGCTACGAGACCGAGGGTGTCGTGGAGGCGCTCGGCAGCGCGATCGGTGCCGACGACCGCCGCGTGAAGGGCGATCTCGAGCGCTTCAAGGAGTTGATCGAGAGTCGCGGCTCCGAGTCCGGTGCCTGGCGCGGCGAGGTCAAGCAGGGCGAGGTAGCGTCCTA
>JACCTQ010000071.1 GCA_013812265.1 Actinomycetota bacterium | reverse complement strand
CAACGTGCGACCGAACGCCGAGGCGCGTGCGCTCGGTGATCGCGAAGGCGTCGAGATCCGAACGTATCGCGTCATCTACGAGCTCACGCAGGACATCGAGCGCGCTCTCGTCGGGATGCTGGCTCCCGTGGAGACAGAGGCGATCCTGGGTGAGGTCGAGGTGCGCGCGCTGTTCCGCGCCTCACGCGTCGGCACGATCGCCGGCTGCATGGTTCGTACGGGGGTCGTGCGGCGAAACGCGCAGGTCCGCGTCGTCCGTGACGGGACGATCGTCTACGAGACGAGGATCGCTCAGCTCAAACGCTTCAAGGACGACGCCCGCGAGGTTCAGGAGGGGTTCGAGTGCGGAATCCTGCTCGAGGGCTTCAACGACGTGAAGGAAGGCGACGTGCTCGAGGTCTACGAAACCCGCCAGGTGGAGCGCACCGACCTGTCAGACGGGTCGCCGCCCCCGGGAGCTTGATGCACCGACCGCGTCACCCCCTCGTCTCGAGCTGAGATCCGACGCGCTCGGCGCGGCGCAGCTCGAGCCAATCCCCTCCGGGCGGAGGTGCTCCCGCCGCCGAATCTGCGGGCAAAGCTGGATTACGTCCTTGCTTGCGGATTGTGGTACTTTCCGCCGGTTCTGCCAGTGTCTTTTGGGGACAAGCTAGGGAAAAAGGCAACCGGGACCGGAATGGGTTCCGAGACAAGAGGGGGTTCTGAGAGAGTGTCTAAAAGCAGCCGGGCAACTCGCCGACGTTGGGGATTTCTTGCCGCAATGCCGCTCGTCATCGCGATCGGCCTGGTCTTCGGCACTGCGGCGGCCACGGCCGACGAGAGTAAGGCCGAGCCGAGTCGCTTCGCGGCGATCGGTCCTGCGGCGGACTCGGATGGGCCGGCTACCACGATCTTCCGGCCGGGCGCGCTCGAAGGCGACCGCGAAGTGCGCGTCATCGTCCAGATCTCGGGCACGTCTGTCGGCGCCGAGATGGCCGACGCCAGAGCTGAAGGCCGGACGCTCACGAGAGCTCAGCGCCGCAGCATTCGCGCGAGCCTGAAGGCCCGGCAGCAGCCGGTCGAGGAGACGATCCGCGATCTGGGCGGCGAGGTGCTGGGCAGCTACCAGGACGCGTACAACGGCCTCTCGGCCGTCATTCCCGCCGGCGAGCTCGGGGCTTTGGCAGACACACCGGGCGTGGTCCGAGTCCACCCGGTCCGAATCTTCGAGGCCGACAACACCCCGGGGGCTCAGTATGTGGAGGCGCCGAGCACGTGGCAGAGCCTCGGTCGCACCGGCAAGGGCATCAAGCTCGGCATCATCGACACCGGCATCGACTACACGCATGCGAACTTCGGCGGGTCGGGCAGCGAGGCCCAGTACAAGGCCAACGACCGGAAGATCCTCGAGCAGGGCTCGTTCCCGGCCGGCAAGGTCGAGGGCGGATGGGATTTCGTCGGCGACGAGTACGAGGCGGCGCCGACCGATGAGGAGGAATTCGGAAACGCGCTCATCACCGAGGCGCGACCCGATGCGGATCCGCTGGACTGCAACGGTCACGGCAGTCACGTCGCAGGAAGCGCGGCCGGCTACGGCGTCCTCCCGGGTGGAACCACCTACAGGGGCCCGTACAACGCCGGCGTCTACACCACGACCAACTTCCTGATCGGGCCCGGCACGGCTCCGGAGGCGCGCCTCTACGCCTACAAAATCTTCGGCTGCTCGGGCTCCACGACGGAGGACGTTCTCGTGGCGGCGTTCAACCGGGCGCTCGCGGACGGCATGGACGTCGTCAACGTGTCGGTCGGATCGCCGTTCGGCCGCACCGACGAGCCGAGCGCCGTGGCTGCGAACACGATCGCAGAAGCCGGTGTCGTCTACGTCGGCTCGGCCGGGAACAGCGGGACGAGCGCCTACGACACCGGAGCACCGGCCGCCGCGAATCGCGCGCTGTCGGTCTCGGCACTGGACGGGTCCCGGGCTACGTTCCCCGGCGCCTCGTTCGCTCTCAGCACCGCCCAGACGTTCGCCGCCCAGAACTCGAACGGGGCTCCCTTCACCGACGGCACGCAGCTTCAGGTCAAGGTGCTGCGCAAGCCGGACGGCACCGTCAGCCTCGGCTGCAACCCGGCCGAGTACGTCGACGTCGCCGGCAAGCTCGTCGTGACGCTCCGCGGCACGTGCGCACGGGTGGCGCGCGCCGTGTTCGGCGACAAGGCCGGTGCCGCCGCCGTGGCGATGATCAACACCGCCGCCGCGTACCCGGGGTTCGAAGGCGAGATCACCGGGAACCCGGACACGGGCGAGCAGTATCTCGTCGATATTCCGTTCTTCGGCGTCCGCGGCGTCCTCGGGCCGAGTCCGTTCGAGGACGCGGATCTGCTCCTCGCGGCCGACGGCGGCACCGTGACGTTGACGAGTGCGACCGTGGCGAACCCCGGCTATCAGCGCTTCTCCACCTTCACGGCGGGGGGCCCCCGCAACGTGGACAGCGCCGCCAAGCCGGATGTGACCGCCCCGGGCCAGAGCGTCCTCTCGACGGACTACGGCACGGGCTTCAAGGCGGCCACTCTCTCGGGCACATCGATGGCCGCTCCGATGACGGCCGGGGTTGCCGCCCTCGTGAACGAGGCGCATCCGACGTGGAGCACCGAGCGGATCAAGGCCGCGATCATGAACACCGCCGACGCGAGTGCGGCGAAGATCCTCGGGTACGACCCGCGACGCGCGGGCGCCGGCGTCGTCGACGCGCGCAAGGCCGCCGACACCGTCGGTCTGGCTCTTGCGGGACAGGGTGAGAGCGCGCTCAGCTTCGGCTACGAGCCGCTCGCCGGCGCCTACTCGGAGACGTTGCAGATGAGGCTGGAGAACACCGGCTCCTCGCCGATCTCCTACACACTGAGCTCAGCCACGGTCGGCGACCCGCTCGGGGCGTCGATAGCGGTTGCGCCGGGCTCGGTGACCGTGCCGGCCAACAGCACCGTCCCCGTCGACGTGACGATGTCGCTGAGTGCCGCAGCGGTTGCCGCGCTACCTGCAGCGGCTCTCTCCAACTTCGGCGGGCTCCGGCACATCGTCCGCGGAGTCGTCATAGCCACGCCCACGACCACGGGAGCCGGCATCTACCCGCTGCGGGTCCCGTTCGCACTCGTTCCGCGCGGGCTGTCGAACGTGACCGCAGGGGCTCTTACACCGTACGCGACCGCAGCTACCGAGTTCATCACGACGCTGCCTGTCTCGAACACGGGTATCCATTCCGGGACGGCCGACGTCTTCGCGTGGGGCATCGAGGACGCCTCGGAGGACGTGGCATCAGGCCGCCAGCGCACGGGCCGGGGGAACCGCGGAGTGGGCCAGCCCGAGGACTCCGTCGACATCCGCGCCGCCGGCGTGCAGATCCTGCCGCGAGAGGCGCTCTGCGGGACGGCCGCCGTCGGCGCGTGCGGGAAGGCGGACGACCGCTCGATCGTGTTCGCGGTCAACATGTCCGGGTTCTGGTCGAACCCGTCCACCACCAAGGTGGACGTCGCGATCGACCTGCAGAACGACGGCCGGCCGGAGTTCTTCGTGGTCGGCGTCGACGTGGGAGCAGCCTTGAGCGGAAGCTCCGACGGCCGTTTCGCCTCGCTGGTGTACGACGCGAAGGGCAAGCTTGTGAACTCGTGGGCCGCCGAGGCGCCGATGAACGGCTCGACCATGCTGCTGCCGACGCTGGCGAGTGACATCGGATTGTCGCTCAACGAGGCCTCTACCGCGTTCACTTACTCAATCGCGGCGCTCGCGCTCGATTACTCGCCGGGCGAGGCCGTGCTCGTCGACACGACAGAGTCCGCCAACTTCCGGGTGAACGAGCCTCCGGTCTCGTCTGGGCAGTTTCTGACGCTCGCGCCGGGCGAGACGAAGACGCTCAACCTCGCCGTGAACAGGGCCAGGGTTGCCGGATCCGACGTTCTCGGCTGGATGATCGTCTCGCACGACGACGCAAACGGCCGCGCGCAGGCGGATCTGATCCCGCTCCCCGACGTGCGGGGCAAGTAAGGCGAGCCGATCCAGGTGCAGGCGGTCCTTGCGCGGGGCCGCCGTCCTCTGAGGCAACCCACTGCGACGAAGGGCCCGGTGAACCGGGCCCTTCGTCAGCTCAGGCGGACGAGCGGCCGCTCTGGTGCTTCAGGTGTCCGAATTGGACGGCTATAATCGGGGTCTGATCGGCTTTCGCCGGAGCCCGCTCCTGCACGGGGTGCCTCTGGCTCACACAGCGGAGGGGGAGAAATGCGTAAAAGTCTTCTAGGGGCGGTGGCGGCCGTACTCGTCGGGCTGATGATGCCGGCGAGCGCGATGGCGGATCACTCGCCTCAGGTCGGAGAGCAACGCTCGTGGGTCGCGCTCGACGACTCGCTGCCGGGCACCGGCCTGTATCGAAAGAACTTCGTGTTTCGGGGGGCCGGCAAGTACATCGAGGTCTGGGTGGCCAAGGGCTTCTCCGCCCCGGCCGGACGGGCTGGCGCCTATGACCTGGAGTTTCCGTCCAACGAGCGTGCCCGCGCCCGCGGCTTCGAC
>JACCTQ010000068.1 GCA_013812265.1 Actinomycetota bacterium | reverse complement strand
TCGGCGTCGCTTCCGTTCCTGAAGCCGTGGATCACGAGAGGCGGAACGCGGACGAGCGTCCCCACCGGCACCGTGGTCTCCTGTCCGCCGCGGCCGAGCATGAGGGTGAGGTCGCCCCCGAGGACGTAGAACAGGTCGCTGTGGTGCCGATGGACGTGCAGGTCCGCCCCCTCGCGGCGAGGTCCGAAGCGCGACCACGTCGCGTGCAGGGTCTCATCCTCCGAGAGGATCTCGACCCGGCCGTCAGGCGAGTCCCTGACGACCTCGCCCCCGCCGCTCGGAATCAGGACAGCCTCCCTTACGAGAGCCGCCTCTCGGTCGGCGCCGTCAGCTTCGGATCCAACTCTGTCGACTCGGGGACGGCGACGCCGGCGACGTCACGTGACCCCGTTTTTTCCGTCGCCGCCGTGGAACCGCTCGAGCCCGCCGAGGAGCTTGCGCAGCAGGTCGTCGAGCGCGCGCTGCTCACGGCGTGGCAGTGCGGCGAGGAGGGCCTTCTCGGTCTCGAGATGCGCTTCCAGCGCTCGGTCGACGCTCATCTTTCCTCGGGCCGTCAGCCGAACGAGGACGCCGCGGCGGTCTGCAGGATCGCGTCTGCGCTCAACGAGTCCGGCGTCGGCGAGGCGATCGAGTCGTTTCGTCATCCCGGCCGAGGAAAGCATCGTCGCCCGCATCAGGTGGGTGGGGTTCAGCTCGTACGGCTCACCGGCACGACGCAAGGCGGCGAGGAGGTCGAACCACCCCGGCCTGAGGTCGTATGCGGCGAGCGTCTGCTCCAAGGCGGCGTCTGCGAGCTGCACCGAGCGGAACAGGCGGCCGACGAGGCCCAGCGGTTTCACGTCCAGGTCCGGCCGCTCACGGCGCCAGCGACGAAGGATGTCGTCGATGTGGTCCGGCTCGGCTGACACTCCGCAGCGAGTTTACCATGGTGGCTATATTCTTGTTAGCGAGAATCATGCTAGAAAGACACATCAACTGAAGGGAAGCTCGTTTCACATGAGCGGATCGCGGGAGAGGACAGGGATCCGCGCGATGCGCGCCGTCAGGCTGCACGGGTCGGGTTCCGAGGCGCTCGAGGTCGAGTCGATCGAGATGCCAACGCTGGCCATGGGTGAGGCTTTGGTACGCGTGCTGGCGGCGGGGATCACACGAGACGAACTCGGATGGCCGGCCGATCGCCTGCCCGCAACCCCCTCCTACGAGGTCTCCGGCATCGTCGCCGCCGTCGCTCCAGACGTTGAGGAACCGACGGTCGGCGAGCCGGTGTACGGATTGACGCCCTTCGACTGCGACGGCGCTGCCGCGGAGTACGTCGCCGTCTCAGCGCGGCTGCTCGCGCCGAAGCCGAGGGAGCTGAGCCACGTCGAAAGTGCGGCGCTCCCGCTCGCCGGCCTCAGCGCATGGCAGGGTCTCTTCGACCACGGGGCGCTGAAGGATGGCCAGCGTGTGGTCGTCACGGGAGCGGCCGGTGGTGTCGGCCATCTCGCGACACAGCTGGCGCTCTGGCGCGGGGCGTACGTGATCGCGGTCACCTCGCCTGCGAGCGCGAAGGCCGCCTCGCTCTTCGGAGCGCACGAGGTACTGGTGCCTGGGAACGGTTTCGGCGACACGCTCGAGCCCGCCGATCTCGTCTTCGACACGGTCGGGGGTGACCTGCTCAGACGCTTGCCGACGGCCGTGCGGCCGGGGGGCCGGCTCGTATCCGTCGCCGGAGAGCCGCCGCCGGTCGCTTCCGGCGCCGGAATCGACACTCGCTACTTCGTCGTCGAGCCAAAGCGCGAGCAGCTCGTCGAGCTGACCAGGCTCGTGGCCAGTGGCGCGCTGCGGCCCGCGGTGGACTCGGTGTTCGCGCTCGCCGATGCGCGCGAGGCCTTCGACCGCAGCATGGCTGCTGGAAAGCGTGGGAAGGTCGTCCTCCTTGTCTCCGATGAGTAGGCAGGCGCGAAAGGGCGAGGCGTTCAGCGCGCTGCACGCCGGGCCCGCGTTCCTGCTGCCGAACCCGTGGGATGCCGGGTCGGCGCGGGTGCTGGCGGCGCTCGGCTTCGAGGCCCTCGCGACCACGAGCTCGGGCTTTGCGTTCACGCTCGGGCGGCTGGACGGCGCCGCGACGCTCGACGAGGTCGTCGAGCACGCGGCGGCGCTCGACCGCGCCACGGAGCTTCCGCTCTCGGTCGATCTCGAGAACGGATACGGCGCTTCACCCGAGGCGGCTGCGCGTGCGATCGCGCGCGCCGCCGAAGCCGGCGCGGTGGGCGGGTCGATCGAGGACTACGATCCCGCCGGGCAGATCTACGACCTCGCCCACGCTGTCGAGCGCATCGCGGCGGCCGCGGAGGCCGCCCGTGGCCTCGGCTTTCCGTTCACGCTGACCGCTCGCGCCGAGAACCACATCCGCGGCAACCCGGATCTCGAGGGCACGATCGAACGCCTGCAGGCGTTCGAGAGCGCGGGCGCCGACATCCTCTTCGCGCCTGGCCTGCGAACCACAGAGGACGTCGAGGCGGTGTGCCGCGCGTTGACGAAGCCTGTCAGCGTGCTGGCGTCGCCGGGCCTGTCGTTCGCGGAGGTGGCGGAGGCAGGCGCGCGCCGGATCAGCGTCGGCGGCGCCTTCACGTGGGTGGCGGTCCGTGCCCTGGCCGACGCGGCCACCGCGCTGCGCGAGTCCGGCGACTTCTCGCCGCTCGCGGCAAAGCTCCCACTGCACGAGTGGTTCTCGGCGTGAACCGGCCAGCCGTCAGCTTGCCGAACGACGATCCGCATCGTCGGTTCGGCGAGGCCGGCGCGGACAGCGGTGAAATCTCGTCAGCAGTGGTGGAAGGCGGAGCGCTCCTTCGTCCGCCCGTCACTGAATCCATTCGGTCACCATCTCTCCCACGGGGTGGATGTTGACCTGGCGCGTAACCCCGTCGCCCACTGCCTTGAAGCTGTGAATCGCGCCTGCCGGAACGACGACGACCGTACCAGCGTGAACCGTGACGGTCTCGCCGTCCACGGTGAACTCAGTCGATCCTTCTTGCACGAGGAATGTCTCCTCGTACGGATGCCGATGCGCATCCGGGCCTTCGCCGCGGCGGTGGCTGGTGACGAAGAAAGAAACGCGCGCACCGTGCTCGCGGCCGACGAAGACGGCGGCGCGCTCGCTCTCCGTGATCTCTGCGATCCGGACGATCTTCACGGGTGAATCCTTTCATGACGCCTTTACGCGCGACGATTTGGAGGGTTCGTGCTCGGCGTGCTCCGCCGGGCCGAGGCGTGCTCCGCCGCGGACGTTGCGCCGCGTACCTCGAGCACGCCTGGCCACCGGGAGCAGTCCCGGCGGCCCATGAGACGTGCCTGCTCGGCGAAATCGGGCGGGCCCGGCGCGGACAAGAGTTACGACACGGGGTCGGGCCTGATGATCCCGAACGTCGCGCTTTGCGGGTCGCGGAGGACGGCGATCCGACCAACCTTGGGGACGTCCATCGGCTCCACCAGGACAGAGCCGCCGAGCTCGGTCGCTTTCGCGGTGGTCCCGTCCGGGTCGGCAACGGCGACGTACGGCTGCCAGTGCGGGGGCACCGCGTCGTCGGGGAGGGTCATGAATCCTGCGATGCCCATCTCGCCGCGGTTGAAGATCCTGTAGCCGCCGTACTCGGACCCCATGTCGCTGGTCGTCCAACCGAAGACCTCCTCGTAGAAGCGCTGCGCGCCGTCGGCGTCCGTCGTGCCGAGCTCGTCCCAGACGAAGACTCCCTCGGAGCCAGAGTCTTCGCCAACGGGCTCGTAGGCGCCGAGGTGGGCGCCCTGTGGGTCACGGATGATCGCGATGCGTCCGACCTCGTCCATCTCGAAGGGGCCGGCCGCGAGCTTGCCGCCTGCGCTCTTCGCCTTCTCGATCGTCTCGTCCAGACCCTCGACCCGGACGTGGCTGAGCCAGTGCGGTGGCGGCGCTCCCTCCATCGCCTTCGCGAAGCCGCCGTGGGTCTGGCCGCCTGAGGAGATCATCGTGTAGTCGACCTCCCCCGGCTTGAACACCTCTGTCCCCCAGCCGAACAGCTGCGTGTAGAAGTTCTGCGCCTGCTTCGGGTCTGACGAGACCTGCTCGTGCCACACGAACTTGCCTACGGTGGCTGCGACTGTGCTCATCTGCTCGACCTCCTTGTCGATGTCTGTCCGCCACGCGTGCGGACGAATGTGGTTCGAGAGTGAGACTCCGACCGAGGCCGAAAATCATCGCTCGCGCCGGTTCGCGGCCGCGCTCGAGTCGCCTTGAGACCCGTGCTCCTCGAGCCACGCCTTTGCGACACGCTTCTGCGCCCTCGTGAGCCACGCCTCGACCAGCAGGTCATGTAGCTCGTCTCGATCGATGCGGGCCAGATCTGGGATACGCATCAACACAACCGGGTAGCCGTCGAAATGCGGCGTCGTGAAGAACACGCCGCGGTCGTCGGCGAGCAGGAGCTCCTTGATGCCCTGGTCTGCGACCCGGAACATCAGCACGTCGTCGAGCCGCTCACCCGTCTGCCGATCCACTGCGTCGCGCCTGCGGCTGCGATGGCAGCAGAACAGCTTGCCGTGGACGAGGTACGACGGCCGGCCGTCGTCGGATACGTCCTTCGACGTAATCGGAAGGGCGAGCGCGAGCTCGTCGAGGTCGGCCATCGTCGTCATGGCGCCGCTCTGCCAGGTCGAGGTCCGGAT
>JACCTQ010000062.1 GCA_013812265.1 Actinomycetota bacterium | reverse complement strand
TGTTCGAGCGATTCACGGAACGAGCTCGCCAGGTCGTCGTCTTAGCCCAGGACGAAGCACGCGCGCTGAAGCACAACTACATCGGCACCGAGCACATCCTCCTCGGCCTCCTGCGGGAAGAGGAAGGGTTGGCCGCCAGCGTGCTCGAGTCCCTCGACATCACGGTCGAGGAAGTACGTGCGCAGGTCGCGCGCATCGTCGGCCAGGGAGACGAGGTCACGACCGGCCAGATTCCGTTTACTCCTCGCGCCAAGAAGGTGCTCGAGCTCGCGCTGCGAGAGGCTCTCTCGCTCGGACACAACTACATCGGCACCGAGCACATCCTGCTCGGGCTCGCACGCGAGGGTGAGGGAGTCGCGAACCGCATTCTGCTCGACGTCGGTGTCGCCTCGAGCGAGGCTCGGGACGAGGTCATGCTTGCTCTGTCCGGGGCGCATTCGGCTCGCCGCCCACCACTCGTGCGTCGCTTCGACACCGCTCCGTTCGCCCCCGAGCTGGATGGCGAGATCGAGCGGGTGCGGACCGCGAAAGCGAAAGCGATCGAGGCTCAGTCGTTCGAAGAGGCGGCCGCGTTACGCGATCGCGAACGACGCCTCGTCCGCACGGCCCGAGACCTCCAGGCCGCCTGGGAGGGCCGCGAGGGCGCTCCGGCCGCGCAGCCGCTCCGGTCGGCCGCCGTCGGGTACGACCGCTCTCGGCCGGACGGCCGGCCTGCTCGGCCGGCGATCCTTCGGGGTGCACTGTCCGCCATCGGTGGTCTGGCGCTCGGGGTCCTCCTCGGGTGGGCGCTGTGGGCCTAGCCGCGAGGGGCCGAGCGCCGCGTGATCCCGGGGGTCAGACCCCGTGACGAAAGGCGCGCAAATCCTCCACAGGCGAGCGCTCCACGAACTCGCGAAGGCGCCCTCGAGCGACCGTAGGATCGCTACCGAAGAACGTGAGCGCCCCATCCGCGCCCACGATCGGCGGGGCTTCGTCGGATGCCACGAGCCCGGCGTATGAGCTCCACGGCCAGTCCGCCGGCTTGTCACACGCGCCGGCGCGCACGGGGTTCCAGGCGAAGTAACGAAAGAGCTCCAGAAGGTGCGCTTCTCGCGTGACCAGCAGCGAGTGGTAGCGCCGGTAAAACACGTGCCCTTGCTGCCCGTGGCGGCGGTTGAAACCTTGCCCGTAGCAGCCGTTTAGTCGTTGCATGCCGCGGTGGAGATCGGCCTCGGGGGTGCGCACGAGCAGGTGGTAATGCGTCGTCATAAGGCAGTAGGCGAGCAGCGACCAGTCGAGGGAGCGCACGACCTGTCCGAGCAGGATCAGGAAGCGTGTGCGGTCGTCGTCATCGCGGAAGACCGCCTGGTTCACGGCGCCCTTCGCCATGACGTGGTAGAGCCCGAAGCGGACGAGGAGGCGGGGCGGGCGGGGCATTCCGACACCGTACGGCGGGACCGCTCAGGGCGAAAGCGAGGGCACACTGTTGGCCCGAATGCGCGCGCGTTTCGTTACGGGGTCTGGCCCCTATGACGACCTCGCGGACGGGCCCTCAGCGGACCTGGGGCTCCGGTGACGCGTTAGCTGGCGCGCACCGGATCGGGTCCCGACGAGGTCGGTTCAGACGCCGAAGCCCGGGCGCCGACCGGAGCCGACGCCGAAGAGCGGGTGTGCTCGACCACGTCGGTCAGGATCCAGTCCAGATCACGCGACGGCCTCCAGCCGATGGCCGCCTCGATCTTGTCGATCGCAGGCGCGCGGTGGAACATCTCGATCTCGTCGGCGCCGTAGCCGAACGCATCCTCGTACCGGACGTACACGAGGTCGGAGCCGCTGCCCGTTGCCGCTCGCACGCGCTCCGCGAGCTCACGAATCGTCACCCGCTCGGTGGACCCGACGTTGTAGATCTGCCCGTTCGTCGATGGCGAGTCCATCAAACCCTTCAAGGCGCGAACGATGTCGGAAACGTGGCAGAAGCAGCGGGTCTGGGCCCCGTCGCCGTGGATCTCGAGCGGCTGGCCGGACAGGGCGCTCTGCACGAACCTCGGAATCACCATCCCGTACTGGCCGCTCTGCCGGGGGCCGACCGTGTTGAACAAACGCGCGATCACGCAGTCCAGCCCCTTTTCCTCGTGTCGCGCGAGCGCCAGGAACTCGTCCATCGCCTTCGTATCCGCGTAGGCCCACCGCCGCGCCGTCGTCGGACCGTAGATCCGGCGTGCGTTCTCGTCGAGGGGGCGCTCCTCGCGGTGATCCCCGTACACCTCCGACGACGACGCGATCAAGACGCGCTTCCCGAACCGGCTGCAGTACTCGAGGACGTTCTCCGTGCCCTCGACGTTGGTCAGCAGCGTACGCCCCGGTTCCTCCACGATCAGCCGCACGCCGACCGCAGCAGCCAGGTGATAGACCACGTCGCACTTGTAGACCAGCTCGTTGACGACGGCTGGCGAGAGCACCGAATCCACGACCAGGTGGAAGTCCGGTCGATCGCGAAGGTGCGAGACGTTGTCCTCCGATCCGGTCGAAAGGTCGTCGAGGGCGAAAACCTCCCAGCCGCCTTCGAGCAGGAGCTCGGCCAGATGCGAGCCGATGAAGCCTGCTCCGCCCGTGACGAGCGCCTTTCCCTGGTCACTTTGCACCGTGTCCACAGCAGCACAAGCGTACAAAAGCAGCAGCCCGGAGGCCGCCCGGGACCCCCCGGGGGGTGCGCTACCATGGTCCTATCTTCGAGCCGGGAGAGGCGAAGCAGTCTTCTCGGAACTTGCCCGAAAGGAGGGTTGAGCAGTTTGTTCGAGCGATTCACGGAACGAGCTCGCCAGGTCGTCGTCTTAGCCCAGGACGAAGCACGCGCGCTGAAGCACAACTACATCGGCACCGAGCACATCCTCCTCGGCCTCCTGCGGGAAGAGGAAGG
>JACCTQ010000046.1 GCA_013812265.1 Actinomycetota bacterium | reverse complement strand
CCGACGTTGATCCCGTTGGTGCGCGCGAGGTTCCAGATGTATTCCGCGTCGGCGTAGTTCCGATGCTGCTGGGACGCGTACTTCGCGAGCGCCGCCACCTTGCGCTCGACGTGCGTCCGGTCGAGCGTGAAGTACGCCTGGTAGGCGAAGTCGAAGTTGTTCCACGGGATCTGGTAGCCGAGAATGGTCGTCCGCTTGAAAGCACGCAGCCCTTCGGCTGCGATCACCTGGTGATCCTGGTGGATGTCGTGAAGGCTCGGCTGCAGTACGGCGTCGGGCCGCCACTCCTCCCAGAGCGGAATGAGGAGCTCGAGAATCTCCTGACGGCGATCCGGAAACGTCCGCACGTCGAAGTCGTGGACTGTCAGATGCTCCGGCGATAACCCGAGCTCAGTGGTCGCCTCGCGCACCTCGCGCGCCAGCGTGTCCGGCGGAAATCCCCCGGGCAGCGACTTGGTCGCGATCGAGAAGGCGACATAGCGCACCTCGGCGCCGGCCTCGACGAGCCGGGCCATCGTTCCCCCGCAGCCGAACTCCCCGTCGTCCGTGTGCGGAGCGAGGACGAGAACACGCTCCCAGGACGTGATCACGGCGCGGCCTCGTGCGGCACACGTTCCCGGCGCGGCAATTCGCTACGCGCGGGCTCTCCCCTGAGGAGAGGGGCAGCCTGGCGAGCCGGCGACGTCCTCCACGCGTACGCGACCGCGGACAGCCCGAGCAGGCCCCAGGTCATGGGATCCTCGAAGAGAGCGTTGTAGAAGAGGCTGTGCACCACGATGGCGACGAACGCTAGCCCGAAGACGAGCGACGCGCGGCCGGCGAAGCTACGGGACGCGCGTCGGAACTGAGCCACGAAGGCCGCCCCCAGGAGCCAGGCGAGGAGGAGGAAACCGGGCAGGCCCAGCTCGGCGGCAACCGTGATGGGGGTGTTGTGGGATGCCGCCGTTTTCGGCTCGCGGCCCCGCAACCCAGTCGCCTCGGCGTACGCCCGTTTGAAGCCGCCCAGACCGACGCCGAAAACCGGGTGATCCGCCGCGATCTCGAGCCCGTTCGTCACGAGGTCGAAGCGGTTGCTGGAAGCCTTGTTGAGACCCGAGCGAACGTCGTCGGCGAGCGCATTGCGGATCGGAGGCGCCGCGAAGCTGACGGCGAGCGCTGCTGCGGCCACGGCTGCGAGCGAGGCGGCGACACGCCATCTCCAGGCGAAGGCGGCCGTCGCCAGAACGCCGGCCATCAGGGCCACGAAGCTCGACTGCGAGAACGAGAAGAGCAGGCCTGTCCAGACGACTGCGATGCCCGCCGCGGCCGCGAGAGCCGCCCGCGCTCCCGCTCCGTAGAGCACCACGACGAGCCCGGCCAGGATCGCGACGACCAGAAACCGTCCGTAGATGGACGGATCCCAGAAAACCGAGTTTACGCGATGGAACGGCGCGTACACATTCCCGACGATCACTTTCCGGTTCCAGAACACCTCGCCCGTGAGCCACTGGTAGATCCCGATCGCAGCGAACGCGATGGCCATGATCCCGAGCTGTGCGCAGAGCGCCCCAAGCCAGCGCCGGCTCCACTCCAGCCGGGCCAGGCAGACGGCGAGCAGGCCGAACGGAAGATAGAAGGCGAGCAGGCTGATCCCGCCCTGGCGGAGATCGTCGGTCCAGAGCAGCGAGACCCCGCTCCAGGCGACGAAAGCGCCGAGCGGCCAGGCGAGCAGGCCGAGCTCGCGCTCGGGCCCTTCTCCGTGCACGAGCTCCCAGGCAAGGGCGAGACCGGCGGCCGCGATCACCCCGTACAGCGGCAGGAGCAGGTTCGCCTCCTCGCTGCCGATGTCCACCGGTATCCGCGCCGGCACGCAGGCCAGAGCCGCCATCGGCAGCAGCCACGGATGCCGTCTGAAGGCGAACGCGAGCGCCGCTGCGAGCAGCAACCCCACCGGCGCGGCTGCGGCGAGCGCTCGTTCGCGACCCTCGGGGGCGAGATACACGGCGAGCGGCGCGGCGGCGGCCAGCGCTCGCTCGCGACCCTGCGGGGCGAGATACACCGCGAGCGGCGCGGCGCCGAGCGCGAGTACGGCGAGCCCGGCGAGCCGGACGTCGCGGCGTGCTCCCACCAGCAGGACGGCGAGGCCGAGCGCGGCCACGAGGCCCCCCGCACGGGCGAGCTCAGCGGTCACTCGCTCTCCCGCGGGTACGAGATATGCACCGTTCCCGCCGGCACGCGCCGTGACCGGTTGTTCACGATGTCCTCGGCCGCGACCGCGAGCTCGTATCGTCCCGCGTCGAGTCGCTTCCCGCCCACGCGGCCGTACCAGCGGAGAGTTCCTTCGAGCTGCCGCTGCTTCCTTCGCTGCCCAAGCATCCCATCCGCGTACAGCAGCGCCCGGGCCGGCTCGTCCACGCGATATCGGATGACGAGCGAGTCGCTGCGCCGGTCGCCGTTCGGAGTGATCGCCGCCCGCCCCACCTCGAGCACGGTGATCTGCGGCGGGGTGGAATCGAGCTGGATCGGGTTCGGCAACACGATCGTCCGACGGGCGTCCTCGAGCTGCACCCGCGGCCGATACGTGCCGTCCTGCAGCGGCCGGCCGGCGTCGTCGCGCCCATCCCAGGCCCACGAGTGAAAGCCACGCCGGACACGATGCCCTGGAACGAGCTCGCGCACGGCCTCGCCGGCTCCATCGACCAGCAATAGCGTCAATCCGTCGCTCTTCCTGAGCCCGAAGCCGATGCTCGCGGCACCGTGGCGCGGTGAGAAGACCTTGTTCTCTATGCGCACGCGGGTGATCGGGCTCGGCTGAACCTTGAGCCGTTCGGTCACCGCGAAGGCGGCCGCCGTGCCGCCGAGCAGGGCGAGGACGAGCAACGTCGAGCCGATACGCGCCACGGCGGCTCGATTCTATTGCCGACCCCACGCCGCGGCCGCCCTGTGCAGCGTAGGATGCGGGCGACTGGATCGAGTTCTGCGGAGGAGGCACCACCATGCGGCGTTTGCTCGGGCTCGGGGCGCTTGTCACCGGCCTCGCCTAC